>JBGQCZ010000512.1:0-4647 GCA_041495645.1 Gemmataceae bacterium
CCATGCGGCACCTCGGCAGGTTGGGGAGAATCTTCCTGAAATGTGGGACAGGAAGGGCGAAAGTGCAAATCGAAATAGGCGTTAAGATCGTGCGAATACCCTTAAAGAAGGGTGATTACGAAGTTGGTTTGTCAGTAAATGCGAACCGTGCGATAGAGCTCGAACGCTGCCAGCCAGGCGTCGTGAGCCTTGTCAATCGTGGGCGCCGTTGCCTGCAAATCAGGACCATCGGCCGTGTCGGCGACCGTGGCTTGCCATTTGCCGTTTACCGGACGGATGCGGATGAAGGCGGGATCGGAAACTGGGGCGGAGAGTTTGTAACAATTCTCGCCGGCGGGTTCCGCCTTGCCCTGCCGGTACTTGAACCAGGCGGGAATCGGGATCTCCATCACAAACCTTTCTCACTCAGGGCGCAGCTCGCGGACCAGCAAGTTGATCTTCTGCATCGCTTCGTTGGTCTTTTTTTCGTCCTTGGCTTTGGCGGCCTCACGCAATGCTTGAGCTTCTTTCACGAGAGCCTGTGAGCGGACTTCGAGGCTGACCTTTCGTGCCATTGGAATTTCCCCGGCCCGCGGCAGGTACTGGGCGGTGTCTTCGAGGTTAGTCGCCGCCTTTTCCACCTCGGCCCACTGGTCGATGTAAAAGGCTTCGGTGGCGGAAGTGGCAATCCCGCGGGCGCGAGCGACTACGTCTTTGTAATTCAGCGGCGCGCCCTCGACGGGCAACGGCTGAAGCTGGCGGTTGGGTTCGGGGGTGGCGAGGCAGCCGGCCAATGCGAAACAGGACGCGGCAGCGAGAACAGCGCGGCGCATAAGGCTCCTCCAGCGTCAGAGCCCGGCCGCATGATCGGCGACTAGCGCCCGGTTGGCCCGTAGAAGCTTACTCCCGTGCGGGGGCCAACTTGGGGCGAATCGTCGGGTGCGGAATAGCGATCGCGGCCGCGGCGTTTTTGCTCCTCAATATCATATTGAGGCTGGTCCGGCCGCTCGCGGGACCGGTTGCCCAGCGGTCCCATCGTATTCTGGCAACCCGCCAGGATCAACACCCCCAACAGCATCACTCGGCGCATGTTCCACCCGGGAAAGAAGTACGGGAAATCCGAATTCCACCGATTTTCAGTATCGCCAACGCGGGCCGAGAAAACCTTGGAAGAGCTTACAAAATAGGGGTTTCGGGCAACCTTCATCCGCTGCGCCCGCTGCAACTGCTATAAGTCTACCCGTGCGGGCAACCCTTTAGTGAACAAACCTCCCCACTCGGCAGCATGAGCAACCGCGGCGCATTCCGAAAAAGCCAAAAAAACGATCCCGCCGCGCCAAACGCGAATAGCTCTCAATCGGCCTCGGCGTGGTTGTCGCGTTGCCCGACGAGTGGTAGCCTGAATGCCAGTCGCACGCGCCGATCCTTGAGACCCTATCGTGATTCGTCCGGTTCAATTTCTGTGCCTCGCCCTTTTCGTCGCGGGATGCGGTCCATCGGCCAAACCCGAATTGGTCTGGGGCAAACGCGGTGTAAACGACGGCCAGTTCGTTCGCCCGCGTGCCGCCGCGATCGGGCCCGACGATCGCCTCTACATCGTCGACTACACCGCCCGCATCCAGGTCTTCGATCTCGACGGCAACTATCTCGGCCCGACCTGGACCACGCCCGACTATCGTAACGGCCGGCCGAGCGGGCTCGGCATCGCTCGCGACGGCAACCTCATTGTCTGCGATTCGCATTACAACACCGTTCGCATTTATTCTCGCGACGGCGTCGAGTTGCGCAGTTTCGGCGGCACGGCGGGAAGCGAGCCGGGCAATTTCGGCTACATCAGCGATGCGGTGCAGGATGCGGACGGCAATTTCTTCGTGTCCGAATCGGGACAAAACGAGCGTATCACCAAGCTCGATGCCGAAGGAAAGTTCATCAAGACCTGGGGAAAGGCCGGCACGGAACCGGGCGAATTCAGCCGGATCCGGGCCTTGGCCCTTGGCCCGGACGGCTTGCTCTACGTGGCCGACGCCGTGAATCACCGCATTCAGGTCTTCACTCGCGACGGCGACTTGGCACGCATCATCGGCGAACCCGGCTCCGAGCCGGGACAATTGAAATATCCCTACGACGTGGCCTTCGGGCCGAAGGGCGACTTGTACGTGGTCGAATATGAAAACCACCGCGTACAGAAATTCACGCGCGACGGGAAATCGCTCGGTTGCTGGGGAGTGCCGGGCCGCCTGCCCGGCGAATTGTACAGCCCGTGGGCCCTGGTCGTGGACCGCAAAGGCCGCGTGCATATCATCGACACGGAAAATAATCGCGTGCAACGGATTCGGTTCTAGGGCAATTAATGCAACGCTTCTGGCACACGCTCGAACATCAAGGGCTCGCGCTGCTGGCGCTTGCGGCGGCGGTCGCGTTGTTTGCCTGGCTGTTCCTGCGCCGCAAGCCCGGCGAACGCAGCACCGGGCCGGCAGTCTTGGCCGGCGGCCTCGCGATCTTCGGGATTGGCGGGTTGTCCGTACCCGAAGAAGCCGGGATGTGGACGGCGGCGGCATGCGGCGGCTTATTAATTGTTGCCGGTTTGGTCGTGCTGATTTCGAGCAGTTGGTCCTTTTACCTCGGTCTCCTACTTGACGCCGGCTTGTTTCTTGGCCTGGGAGGATTGCTCGCTCAAAGTCTCAGCGAGACCGTCTATTCCAGCGTCAAGACCATGTTCCAGGGCGAATTCGGTTCGCCCTGGTGGCTGCTGGTTTTGTTGGTCATTCCCGCCATCATCTTCTTGAGCTTTCGCAGCCTCGCCGGCCTTGGACCAGTTCGCCGTTGGATTGCCATTTCCTTGCGCTGTTTGCTCATCGTGTTGCTCGCGCTGGCGCTTTCAGAAGTCCGCTTGCGAAAGTCCACTGACAGCCTCACCGTCATGTTCGTGGTGGACCGCTCGTTGAGCATTCCGCAGGAGATCAATCCGGACGATCCGATCAAGGTGGACCTGCGTTGGAAGCGAATTCAGAGCTTCATCGCCAACGCCGTGCTTAAGCGCGGCACCGGCCACGAGCTCGATCAATCCGGCGTGATCGTCTTCGGCCGCCGCCCTCGCCTCGCCCTGCCTCCCTCGACTGCCGACAAACTGGTGATCGCCAACGAACTCGCCGAAGGCATCGACCCGGCTTACACGGACATCGGCGGCGCGATCAAACTTGCGCTCGCCTCGTTTCCCGAAGGGTCGAGCAAGCGCATCGTGCTCATTTCCGACGGCAATGAAAACCTCGGCAACGCCGAGGAGCAAGCACGGCTCGCCAAACTCAACGGCATTCAAATCGATGTCGTGACGGTTGCCGCCGGATACAAGAACGAAAACGAGGTCCTGGTTCAAGCCGTCGAAGCGCCGCCCGTGACCGAGCAGGGAACGCGGCTGCCCATTCGAGTGCTCATCCGCAGCTACAATCCGCGGCTGGTTCGCGGCCAACTCCAGGTCATGCAGAAGAGCACCGACATCGTCGTCAAGGACGGTGCCGAGGGCGAAGCGCAATCCACCGTGATCCCGGTGCGCATTCAACCCGGCCCGGGAGTTGAAAAAGACGACATTCCCGCCATCGTCGTTTTGAGGCCGGGCCTGAATTCATTCTCGTTCAAGCCGACACTCGCCTCCGGCAAAGGCTCGTACACGTATGAGGCGAAGTTCTCGCCGTTGCACGTGATGAACGACGACGGCCAATGGGTCGCTGGTCTGAGCGGTGACCGCGGCGAGAACAACACCGCATCGACGCATGTGGTCGCTTTGGGCCAACGGCGCGTGCTGTTCGTCGAAGCCGACGGCAAGGCGGGTCAGCATCGGCTGCTCATGAATCAGCTTCCCCGCTCGGGAAAATCGAAGTTCCAGGTGTTCCCGATCACGACCAATCAACTGCCGCCGAACAAGGGTGATCTCGGTGTGTTTCTGAGCAACTTCGATTGCGTGGTGTTCGCCAACGTGCCGGCGGAACTATTGACCAACGATCAGATGGAAATGATCCGCAGCAATACCTACGACCAGGGTTGCGGCTTCGTCATGATCGGCGGGCCGGACAGCTTCGGCGCCGGCGGCTGGCAAGACACGCCGGTGGAACGGGCATTGCCCGTCGATTGCGACATCAAGAACATCCAGGTCGCGGGCAAGGGCGGTCTGGTGCTGATCTTCCATGCCTCGGAAATGTCCGAAGGCAATCGCTGGCAGAAGGAAGTCGGCAAGCTCGCGGTTCGCAAGCTGTCGCCCGTTGACATGATGGGCGTGATCTATTGGAATTTCGGCACCGATTGGCATGTGAAGTTTCAGACCGTTGGCGGGAACAAGTCGTCAATTCTGAGCCAGATCGACAAGATGACTCCCAACGACATGCCCGATTGCAACCCGTCGTTGCAACTCGCCTACCAAGAACTGACAAAAGCGCAGCATCAACTAGCCACGAAACACTGCATCTTCATCAGCGACGGCGATCATTGGACGGCCGATGTGACACTGCTCAATAGATTCAAACAAGCGGGAATTAGTTGCACGACGGTATTGGTCACGAACCATCCCGGGCAAACGTACATCGAAAAGATGAAGGAAATGGCCAAGGCCACGGGCGGGCGTTCGTACCACGTGACCGATCCGAGCAAGCTGCCGCAAATCTACATTCAGGAAGCCCG
>JBGQCZ010000513.1:0-4647 GCA_041495645.1 Gemmataceae bacterium
AACGCTATGTTGGCGGATGCGCTCGTGAAGATCTTGCCGATCGCTTCCCTTCCGTACTCCCGCCATCAACACGTTCTCCGTCACCAGGTACGGCATGTATTCGGCAACTCCCTTCTGAATCACCGCGACATTCACCGCCAACCCGGCTGCGATGTTCTCAGCCAGCTTGAGGACCGCATCGGCCGCGAGAAACGCTTGCGGAATGACGAGGCGGCGACTGGCGCTATCGTCGAGGGTTCGCTCGAGCCATTGGGTCGCTGCCGTCTGTGCGCTGATCGCGGGCATTCCGCTCAAAAATCGTGCGATACTGCACATACGCTCGGCACGCATCGGGTTGCGTTTGTAAGCCATTGCCGAAGATCCGACTTGTTCCGCTTCGAATGGCTCATCAATTTCTTGGCGATGTGCAAGCAGACGCAAGTCCGTGCCCCATTTATGGGCGGATTGCCCAATTCCCGACAGCGTGTCAATGATCTGGCTATCGACCTTACGCGAATAGGTTTGGCCGGTGACGGGGTACACCGAATCAAATCCCATTTTCCGTGTGACCAAGGCGTCAAGGCTTCGAACCTTCTTGTGATCGCCTCGAAAGAGTGCCAGGAAACTGGCTTGTGTGCCAGTCGTGCCCTTCGCCCCGCGAAACCGAAGCGTGGCCACGCGGTGTTCGACTTCGTGTAGATCGATCAAGAAGTCGTGGAGCCAGAGAGTTGCGCGCTTGCCGACGGTTGTGAGTTGGGCCGGCTGGAAATGGGTGAAGCCCAGAGTCGGTTCGTCTTTCCATTGCAGCGCGAAGCGGGCCAAAGCCGCGATGACACCCACCAATCGCACGGCCAGCATTCGCAACCCTTCACGCATCAACAGCAGGTCGGTGTTGTCGGTAACGTAACAGCTCGTTGCACCGAGGTGGACAATATCCCGCGCGGTAGGGCAGGCTTCGCCGAACGTGTGGATGTGGGCCATCACATCGTGGCGCAAGCGGCGTTCGTGCCGGTCGGCCGCGGCAAAGTCGATGTCGTCAAGATGTTGCCGCATCGCGTCGAGTTGCTCGGGCTTGATGCGCGGGGTTTCGCCGTCGTCTGCGGTCAAACCGAGTTCATTTTGGGCTTCGGCAAGCGCCAACCAGAGCCGCCGCCAGGTGGAGTGTTTTCGTTGGGGGCCCCAAAGTTCGGCCATGTCGCGGCTGGCGTAGCGGGTGATCAGCGGATTGTCGTACACGAGAAAGTCGTTCATGAGTTGAAAACCGAAAGGCAATCGAATTCAATCGGCAAGCGCCGGCGTTTCCAATGCCACGGGCACCGGTTTCGCAACGCGCGCCACCCCACTCTCGTTGTAGGATTCGGGCGGGAAAACGGCTCAAACCGCCCGCGTGGGCTTTCAGCGTCGGCTATGCTTTCGCGAGAATGGAATCCGCGGTCGTGGCGACCGCACGGACACGGAGATGCCGACATGTTGAAGCGAATCCTGCCAGCGCTAGCCATCGGAGCGCTGGCATTTTTGTTTTGGAACCACAGCGCGCCGCAGGCCAAAGCCGGCGACCCCGCGTTGACCCGCTTCCATTACTACCCGTATTACTACTGGCCCGCCAACTACTGGCCTACCCAAGGCCCGAAATGGCCGGAACCCGTGGGCGCCCCCTACATGCGTCCGCCAGCCTACATGGCCTACCCCCCCTTCCTCGAACCGCGTTGGCACTATGAACTATGGCAGCCGCAAAAGTACTACCGCGGCACGCACTTCTGGCTCGATCAGTTCTGAGCCGGAGGCAAAAAAAGACCCTCGCTTGCGCGTCGGGCTCTGACTTCAGAGCCCGACGCGTAAGCGAGGTCCGCGTTCTCTCTTTTTCCTTTTCGCTCAATCCAAGTGCACTTTGCGGAAATGGTCGGCAATGTTGTCCGGCGAAATGTGCCAGCCGCAATCGTCGCAGGGCGGCAGGTTCGAATAGCAGTCGCGACAAAATAATGGGCCGCCGCGCAGAAATTGCTCCAAACGCGGACGCTGCGATTCCTCCAAGTCCACGATGTTGGCCGGGATAATCTGTTTCTCGCCACAACCATCGCATTTGCGAACGTTGTTCTTCGCGATCACCGGCGCGTAGTGATCGTGCAACCCCTTTGGCACCGTGCCGCTGCCATTGCAGAGCGGGCAGGCCATTCCCAGCTGCGCGATGATCGCTTTGCGAATAAATGCGCTCTTATTCTGAAGCTTGTTGAGAAAGTGAGCCAGCTCTTCCTCAACCTTGAATGCGACGATTTCCGTCTTGGGGGCCTTTCGTGCCATGTACGTCTCGCCGTAGGTAATTCCTTACTGTCCATCATTCAAGCGGTCACTTCTTCTTTCCGCCCAGTCGAATCTCGGTCACGACGTCCTTGCCGTCCTTCTTATCGATCACGACCGTCAGCACCGCCCCGGCCTTCGCGACCTTGGGATTGGCAAACGACTTGATTCCTTGCTTGGCCGGTTCGCCCTTTACCGTGACCACCTTGGTTTCGTCATTCAGGGTGAATTCGTTCATGGCGCCTTCCACGCTGATCGTGAGCAGTTTCTTGGGCTCGTCGAACTTGACGAATGTGCCTTTGATCTCCGCGGATCGCAAACCGGCGAGCGAAAGGGTGAAAACCGCCACTACAAGCAACACCTTGCGCATTGCATTTATCTCCCAGCGAATGTTCCATCAACCTCTCCATTCTAGACGACGGCGGACACTAGCGAAAGGGGTTGGTTGTGGTATAATCCGATCTTCGGGTAGTAAACGAATCGATTTCCCCAATCAGGGCAAGACTTATGAGTGCGCGTTTCTTCCGATGGGGCGCGGCGATGCTGCCGTTGCTGATTGCCGGGTTGTTGCTGTTGTCCGTGGGCAAACCGACTGCGTTGGCCCAAGAGAAGGAGAAGCCCAACCCCGCGAAGAAACCGCCCGCCGATGAAGAGGAGTCCAAGACTCCCAAGAAAAAACCGCCCGCCGATGAAGAAGAGTCGTCTAAGACCCCGAAAAAGAAACCGCCGGCCGAAGACGAGAGTCCGAAGCCCGCGAAGAAGCCGCCGGTGGAAGACAAACTTGACCTGGCGGCCGAGGCGGCCAAGACGACCAGCCCCGTTTTGAAGGGCCTGTACCAGCGGCTTGCCGTGCCGTTCGATCGACTTACGTTGAAACGCGAAGGCGCTCGCGACGTCGAACCCATTGCCGTCTACATCGGCCAGAAGCCGAATCAAGGCAGTATCGGCTACAAGCCGTTTGAATCGCCAGGCGTACCCGGAAAGGCGACTTTCACCGCCGGCAACGGCGATATTCTGAGCGGCGAATCGTTTGAAGAAGTCGCCATCCGAGAGGTGAAGGGATTTCTGGCCAACAGCCGGGATTTGTTGCCGAGCAATCCCAATTACCTTTCCGAAGTGGACCGTCTTGTCGCCGCCGACAAAATCCTGACGGCCGCCTACAAGTTCCATCAGACTGCCATCAGCGCCGACAAACGCAAGGGAGCAGGCTGGGAGGGTGTGCGCGACTACTTGATGAATCAGTATCTCGACGTGCTGACGGATGAACTCAACGCGCTCAATGCCGTCAGCGCTTCAGTCAAAACAGCTCGGGATCGCGCAGACGACATCGTTTTTCGCATGATTGAAATGTTCCCGACCAACCTCAAGGCCCAAAAAGAAGTCGCGGTTTGGAAGCTCTCGCAAGTATCAAACGACTTGTCGGCGACCGACACGGAGTATTTCGAGGCTTACAAGAACCTTCAACGGTTGCTCCAGCAACACCCGAACGCCGATCCAAAGATCATGGACCCGTTCAAGGACCGGCTGCGACGGCGCGCTCAAGACCACTTCAACGAAGCCAAGAAACTCGCGGCCAGCGACGACGGCAAGCCTGGTGCCCAACGCCAACTCGATATGGCCCTGAAAATCTGGCCTGAATTAACCGGCTTGAAGGAATACCAGGACCAAGAGCGCCTGAAATTCCGCATGTTGGTGGTCGGCGTCAAACGACTACCCGAGCTCATGTCCCCTGCCATGGCGCTCACCGATCCCGATCGTTGGGCCATCGAATTGCTTTTCGAGAGCCTGGTAAGGCCGATCCCCGATCCGCTGGTGGGACAGCGTTATGAGCCCGGCCTGGCATTGCGGCTGCCCAAGCCGGTGTCGATGGGACGTGAGTTTGAGCTTCCGAAGGACGCCGTGTGGGTGCGTCGCGACGGCACGACCGAGAAACTCAATTCCGGCGCGGTGCGCGGGACCTTGGCGCTCTTGCAAGACACGAAGTTTCGCGGCATGCGGGTCGCGGAAGCGGTTGACTTGATCGCTGCCTCGCGTTTCCAGGATCCGTTCCGCTTCACACTAAAACTGGATCGCGGCAGCCTCGATCCGCTCGGGGCGATGGCCTTCAAGATTTTGCCCGCCGACTTGATCGAGAAAAAGCCAGATCGCTTACTCGATCGCGAGTTCGCTCAGAACCCGGTCGGCAGCGGACCGTATGTGTATCACGGGCGGCGCAACGAGGACGGCAAGGAATTCGCCGTGTTCAAGGCGAACCCGTTCTACGGCAAGCGCACCGACCGCAACGACCGCTTCGGCTTGCCGCGCATCAACGAGATCCGATTCGTGGTTCCCGGCGGCGACCCCGCCGTCGACCTGCGCGATGGCAAGCTGGAC
>JBGQCZ010000514.1:0-4636 GCA_041495645.1 Gemmataceae bacterium
AGGTGCGAACACAACCGATTTGCAATTCTTGTGCGCGCTGGGTGCTGCTGGGGACGGCGGATCCGGTAAGGTTTCCGATCTCGGTGGCTGCGATCGAAACGCCTTTGAGGCCTTGGGCTGCTGGTTTTCGTCAACCAGTGGATCGCGTCCCTGATCGGTTTCCGCGGGCCGTTCCTTTGGCGCCTGGTTGCGACTTTTTCTTGATCGGCGGGACCGCCTCTTTTTTTGCGGCGGCGCGGTCATTAGTGCTTCCATGACTCTTTCTCCGTTTTCGCCATTCACCACGCCTACGGTGGAAATTGGCTAGTAGTAACGAAACCGAAGCGAGCAGGTCAGCCCAAATGCCGAGGTCACGCGACGCGCTGCACGCGGCTTCCAAGTGAGAGCGTTCCAGCAGCATCGCTTCGCGGTCGGCAAGACGTTCTCGATTACGCATTGCCACGGCCTTTGCTTCGGCGCGGGCCTTTCCACCCGAGCCCAAGTAGATCTTGCGCGCGCGGCCATCCGTCCGAACGGACTTGTAGAAATATCGACGACTGTTGCGTCGAGGCTCCCATCCCATGGTGTGCCACACCTTTTCAATTCCCCGGCAGATGAATTCAATTTCCAACCGAGTCCATTTGGATTCGCTGGGGGGGAGCATTTCCAAAAACGTTTTTGGAAACTCCTGCGGGTGCGAATAATCTCAACGGTCATCAATCATGTGAAAGAGACTCGGACTTGAAGTCCGCCGGTGTAGTTGTTTGCTTGCTCGACTTTCCTCGAATGTTCTTGCCGCCCCGATTGCTGTGTTTCGCGGAATCAAACCCCCAACGACGAAGCTCTCGCGCCAGGGCTGCCGAGTATTGGACCGCGAACTTCTCTTCGAGTTTTTCCAGTTTTTGATAACTTTCTTCGTGGCTGACGCCAGGACCCATTTTGCTCTCCCATTCATCCAACGGATCAAGAGCGTATTCGCAATACAGTTGCGAGTAGATTTCCGAAGCGAGCAAATGAATTTGCCCCAAGACATCGGCGATCGTCAAAGGAAGCTGGCTCGGATCGATGAGGATGACCGAGACCGGAAAACACAATTGATAGCCGAATCGACAGCACATGTCGAATTCGGGATCCAATGCTCCTTCAACGATTTGTACCAGAGGGCGGTGTGGCAGGGGAGGAAATGAAGGAGTGAGCCATCCGGGGTCCGGCCGGCTCCAGTAGTCGAGCAGGCCGTGGCGATCCAACATCGGGATAGCAGTCCAAACTTTAGTGAATGATTCACGGAAAAGCTCCATCGCTCTGCCGGTTCGCGCTCCGATGTTGGCTACTGGCAGCCAAGACCAAAACCTGTGTTCCACTGGCGTTGCCGCGCGAAAATAGAGATCGTCCTGTTCGACCAAAGCCCGGAATCCACCTGCATCCGGAAGTGCACGATCGTTACGCGCACGCTGTGAGTTTTTACTTGAACCAGTTTGGAGATCCGGTGAATCGACCGGCGACTTAGGGCGGCTTTCAGTCGCACATGACAGGTTGTGGTTGTTGCGCTTGGTCGCCATACGTGTCCTCCTTGCACAAAAAATGAGTCCAATGTCTTTTCCCGGCTGTTGTTCTCCATCACGCAGCTTACCATGCGAGCAGCCATTGTTGCCAGGGGTTCGGTCCCTTCAATTGAAAATGCGCCGCATCCCTGTCAGTGTGTGTTTGCCGAGAATTTATTCTTCAGTGCCGACATTGGCGAAACGTGCGCCCTGAGTTAAGGCTTTCAACCATTCAAACGCCGACGCCGCAAAAACATGAGACATAGTCACCGCAACAGCCTCGCCTGCCGGTGCGACTACAAGCTAATCGCCACGAAATAAGGGCAGAAACCACGGTACCTAGTTTTCAAAACTAGTTTTGAAAACGCTGCATCAAGCAAGCCCATGCCTTCCATCGACGTTGGCCTGATGCCGCGCAAGCCTTTCTCGGCCAAGCCCGAGCCGCAGCCCATCCGTAGTCGCGGCTCAGATTTCTCCGGCACCATGAAGGGAAAGGAGAACCTCCGCCTCATCATTCGGCTGCCGATACCCAGCCTGGCCTTTCTGCCCGAATACCATTCGCTTCAACTCTTTCTTGTTCGCGGCAAGCGAAGGGTCAGCGATCAACTTGTTGAGCGCTGATATCGTGTAACTTGCGGAACTGCTGTTCTCTGATTCCGGGCAACACCCAGGATTGACTCGCTTGACGTGCCCCCCGTGACAAAGAATGCAGAAAGCCCACTTCGGACACGAATGCTTTACCTGGCTGGAAAGCATGTTTGCCGGGTACACTTCCTCCAGAGTCTTCAGCCAGGCATCGTCAGGCCGCGACCCGGCTCGGACTAACTCAAGTGCACGGAACGTGATTCGTTCGTATTTGGCTTCTGCCATTCATGTGCCCTCTTCCGTCTAACGACCAGGATCAGTTGCCGGGCCGCCATCGGCGACCTTGAGAATCCGTTCGTCCCTCGAACCACACGCATTTTACGAGCAGAACTGACTCCAGGCATTTCTCGTCCGAAAGTTCAGTCTCAATCTTCCGCAGGTACGACGCCAACTCGTCCTTCACGACAAACTCGTACCTTCACAAGTCTTGCGAAAGAATCAAAGCCGTGTACGGACCGATGCCGACGTTCCCCCGGTACGATAGTCCGTCCATGCCCGGACCGCTGGCTGTCGTGTCGTAACCAAGGATATTGGCTGATGTGCATCCGGCCCCTCATCCCCAAAACTTCTGGAGCTTATCCTTGTCGGCCAACCCGAGGGGGAATTTCTTGCTCAACGGGTGTTCTGCGATGCCCGCGAGTTCGCGGAGGGATTCGTGAATGTGCTCGGGGCGCACGCGGAGGCCCTTGTCCTTGTCGAGTTTCAGCGTCTGGGGATTGAGCGGAACCGCGAACTGTTTCTCATCGGTTGCGCCGATGACGCGGTTGCCCCAGATGCCGCGGCCGAGGAACATGGCGGAGCCGATGGACCAATGGTCCTTGCCGTTGCCGGTGTTGTAGTTAGGCGTTCGCCCCATTTCGCTCTGGATGACCACGACGAGTTGATCGCGAATCTTCAGTTCACCCGCGCGGCGGATCAGGTAAGCAATGCCGGCAAGGAATTCCGGGATGAGTTTCATCTGGTCCGTGTCGTTGTTGGCGTGACTGTCGAACTGACCGATGTCCAAATTCGCCGACACGCAAACCCCTGCCTTGAACGACGCCAGTGCGATTTCGGCCTGCTGGGCCAGCCGTTCCTTGGGAATGCTCTTGGGGATGAATTGGGTTACGCGTTGGAGCGCCTTCGAGTTCACCTGGGCTGCGTAGAGCATGTTTTCGCCGCGCTCCGCCCGCGGCAACCGCGGTTGCGAGGCCGCCGCCGCCTGACTCTCGCGCAGGGCCTGCTCGATGCGGTCGAGCGCGAACTTGTCGTGATAGGGCGCCCGCTCGTTTCCCTCGACCGCGTCGGCATTGGCGATTTTCTGCAGCGACGGCAGGTAAGGGACACGGGACATCGCCACCAGGTTGCCGGTCGCCGAGTAGTTGCCGAAGGTGAGGAACGCGAGCGGGCAACTCGACCCGCGACACGCGGCGACCAGGGCGGCGAACGTCGGGTAAGCAAGACTGTCGAGTTTGCCCGTGGCCATGTAGCGAGCGCCGGGCGAATGGTTATTGACCGAGTAATCCAGCCCGTTAAGAGTCAGCAACTCATTGCCGAATTCGGTAAAGAAGTCCTCATTGCACATCCCGCCCTTGGCGTGCTTCTTGATCGGGGCGTACTTGTGGGCGCCCTTGGTCAGAATTTCGCCTTCCTTGTAGAGGCGGTTGATCTCATTGACCCCCTTCGGGTCCATGAGGTAGGTAGTATCCCACCCGCCCGAGGCGTTGAAGACGACGTAGTAGGGGCCGGGATACGCCTCGTCCTTCTGCTCCGCGGCGCGGGTTAGCATCGAACGGAACGGAAACGCTAGGCCAAGGCCGGCCAACCCGCACATTTTGAGGAAGTCGCGTCGCATGGTGCCTCACTCATACAGAAATTCGGACCGCCGCAACAGGTAAGTTACCAGGCCCCGCCAGGCACGGATGGTGTAGTGCGGGTCAGGCACGGCCGCTCCGGGAGAGTCCTTGTTGCCGGGGCGGCAATAATAGCTTTCTTGTTTGTCGATGCCTTTTTGTTCTTTCGCGTCCGCGACGATGCCGGAAAAGAGTTTTAAGGTGCGCTCGACCTCGGCGGAGTCCGCGGCGTCGTAGCGGCCCAGGATCAATTCGTGCAAGTGGACGATCGTCTTGCGGATCGCCAGATCGCTTTCGGCGGAGTTGCCGGGGATCGTCTCGGGATCGACAAGCGAAAAGAATCTGCGCTCCTTGGCCGGGCGCTTGAAGTCGCGGGCGACGTGCTTGCAGGCCACGTCGTTTGACAGCGTGCGCTGGACCGCGCCCATCGCTCCGCTCGGATCAGCGGCCCGGTCGGTGACTTCCTTCGAATCGATGCCGCCATAGAGCATGGCGAGTTGCTCGTTCAACCTGCCCCACTTTTCACCGAACACTGCACCGACCTTTCGCTCCAATTGTTCGGGCGAAAGCATCCTCACCAATCCCACATCATCGAGTTCCGCCCGCCGGCACGGTTTGATTAGCGACAATTAGATTTCC
>JBGQCZ010000515.1:0-4632 GCA_041495645.1 Gemmataceae bacterium
CCGTCAGCTGCATCGCAATGTAGGCTTTCTCCCGCCCCACTTTCGCCGGCAAGCCGAAAAACATCCGATAATACTTGGCTTGCCATAGAAGATTGATCGCGCCAAATTCGATCGTGGGGTAATAGATGTCCGAGACAACGTAGACCATCTCGCCGCCTTCCGCTGCCGCAGCGTTGCCAATCTGGCCATGGGTCGCGTCGCACTGATTTGGCAGTTGGCAGAGAGTGAGAACGAACTGACTCACCTGGTGTTGGACGCCCGGAAAGCGCATCGAACTGTAACTGGCCAACTCATAACTGATGGGCATCGGAGAACTCCATGACAGGGGCAAGTTGGACGCTGACACTAGATGTGTACTTGCTTGCCACCTGTCACGATTGGCATCGAAAATTGATTCACGCGTGCCGAGTGCGACTTAACTGGCTGCGCCGCAGGAGGATAAAAAATGTCGAAAAATCGGCCCGCCGACTACTTTTCTTCGCTCCGACCGGAGAAGGCCGCAACGTCCCAGAGCATGACGGCGCTATCGGCGTCGCCGCCCGTGGCCAGCGTCCGGCCATCGGGTGAGAACGCCACGGAATAAACGCTGCCGCGATGCCCCTGCAACACCGCCAGTTCACGCGGCCCAGCCGGGTCCCAGAGCCGCACCGTCCCGTCGCTGCCGGTGCTGGCGAGCAGCCCCGATTTCGAGGAGAAGGCCAGGTCGTTGATCCGGGATTGATGGGCTTGCCACTTGATCGTCGATTTGCCGTTCGTCGGGTCAAAGAGCGTGATGGTTCCGGCTTGCCATTTGGCGACGGCAATCAGCCCGCCATCGGGCGCAACCTTCAAGCTTGCCGTGCCGCCATGTTCGAAGCTGGATTTCTGCGCGCCGGTCTCGGCGTCCCAGACGCTGACCCGGCCGCCGGCGCTGGCGAGCGTCTTGCCGTCCGGAAAGAACACCACGCGCCGAATGATCGAGGGTTGCCGGCCATCATCGAGAACGTGGCGCTCATGACGGGTGGCCAGGTCCCAAACCCGAACGGTCTTGTCCCAGCCGGCCGAAGCCAACCATTTGCCGTCCGGTGAAAACGCCAGATCAAAAATGCCCTTGGCGTGTCCCGTCAGCGTTCCGGAGAGCCGATTCGCTTCGAGGTCCCAGAGGCGAATGCCGCCATCGTCGGGGCCCTCGCTGGCGGAAGCGATTACCTTGCCGTCCGGGGACAAGACCGCGCAATAAACGGCGTGGTCGTGCGGCGGCAACGTCTGTCGCAAGGCGCCGCGTTGCACGTCCCAAAGCCGAACGGTCTTGTCTTCGCTTGCGGAAACCAGCGTCTGACCGTCGGACGCGAAGCTGATGGAATACACCGTTCCTTTGTGTCCGCGCATGACGGTTTTCGGCGCGAGCACCCTGGGAGGTCGAGCGTTGGCCGCGTTCGCTTGCTCGAGCGGATCGAGCGTGCCGCGCGCGGCACGAAAGCCGGCCACCGCGGCCGTGAACCCGAAAGCAGCCACGATGAGGCATGCCAGGACAACCACCAGGCGTCTGGGGCGGCGCTGCGGCACGGGGAGAACGCTGTAGGCCTTGTGTTCGTCGGCGGTCAGCAGTTCGGGATCTTGCTTGGCAAAAGGCAACAGTTGGCGGAGATCGGAGTCGGCCGCCAAAGGTTTCAAGGCCAGCGCGACCTCGGCGGCGGTGGCGAAGCGCCCGGCGGGATCTTTGGCCAACAACCGGTCGACAATGCGGGCGAGATCCTCCGGCGCATCGGACTTGAACGCGGTAATGGGCGTAACTGGCGCGAGCGCATGCGCCTTCAGTTTCTGAAATGGCGTGCGGTAGGTCGGCGCCGGGAACGGCGGTTGTCCGGCCAGCAGATGGTAGAGCGTACAGCCGAGGCTGTAGAGGTCGGCCCGAGCATCGACGGTGTGCGGGTCGTCGCCCTGCTCGGGCGCCATGTAATCGAACGAGCCCAGCACCATGGTGCTGGCCGTGGCCTCGCCGCCAATATCGCTCTCCAGCAACAGTGCCAAGCCAAGATCCAGCACTTTGACCTGTCCGCTCGATGAGAGCAGCAAGTTGGACGGCTTGACATCGCGATGGACGAGCCGTTGCGAGTGGACATAGTCCAGGCCGACCGCCGCCTGCCGAATCAACTCGCACGCTTCCGCGACCGGCAGCGGGCCGCACTGGCGGACCAGTTTCGCCAGATCGATGCCCTCGATAAACTCCATGACGAGAAAGTGCGTGCCGTTTTCCTCGCCGGCGTCGGTGGCCTGGACGATATTTGGGTGATTGAGCCGCCCGACGGCTTTCATCTCGCGGTGGAAGCGAGCCTTCGCTTCGGGGTTGTTCATGCGTTCGGACGCGAGCACTTTCAAGGCCACGAACTTGCCCAAGCGGGCATGCATCGCCTTGTAGACGGTTCCCATGCCGCCCTGACCGAGCTTGCCGCGCAGCTCGTATTCGCGCAATCGGCTGCTCCCGGCCGTCGTCGATTCGTGGGTTACGCGCGAAGAGTCCGCAACTTCGGCTCGGCTGTCGGCGCTTTGCTCGACCGCTGACATTTCGCCCTCGATCGACGGCTCTTCGGCGAGCGGATCATCGGCCGGCAACTGCCGGAGTTGGCTGACGAGACCGTCCGGCGGGTCCCCAAGTGCGGCCAGCGCCGATTCGCACTGCGCGCAGCTGCCCATGTGCTCGGCAATGGCATCGATCTCGGCAAATGACAATTTTCCCGCATTGAAGCCGGCCAATTCGTTTTGGCTGGGGCACGCGGCAAGCACCCGCTGGGGATTTGGCGGATTCATGAATGCGTCTCGACGTCGGGCAGCAGATCGATCAGGCCCCCGAATTCTTCACGCAATCGACGAAGAAGTCGGGCTTTCGCCAGGTAGACTGAGTTAAGGGTCATGCCCAGCTCGTCGGCGACCACCCCCGGTGCATGCCCATCGACCACGACACGCCAGAATGCGTTCCAGGTGCGCTCTTCCACCTCCGCGCGAAGCAGGACCAAGGCCCGGCGCAGGATCTGGTTCCGCTCCGAAAGCACCTCTGCCGCGCTGGGCTCCTCCACCACCGATTCGGGAACCTCCGCGAGCCACTGCTGCGCCGCCGAGCCTCCCGCACCCGCGAGTTGCTTCTTCTGCCGCCGCCAATGCGCGATCAGAATCCGCTTCGTGATGCCCCACACCCAAGCGCGGAATGAGTTCTTGCCGCCGTCGCGCTGAAAACGGCCGACCTTGCCCGCCAACACGCGAAAGACCTCCTGTGCCGTGTCGGCCGCGTCGTCGAATTGCAACCCCGAGCGCGAACACCACGTCCGCACGGTGGGATAATAGAGCCGCACCAATCGCCGCCAGGCCTCGGCATCCTGAACCTTCAACCGCTCCAGCAGGCTGGACGACATCGTGGCCGACCGCCCCGAATCGTCCCCGCCGATCACGGCATAGGATTCCGCCGCCATAGGCAATACCTGGTCGACGACGGCCCACCCGCCATCGGGCTATCATGGTAACCCATCCGCTTGGAAGAAGTTAGGGTAGTGTCCTAATTACGGCACTACCTGCTTGCCACAGATAACTAAATGTGCATCTTCCCCGTTCCGCGTTCGCGGACGCTGCGACCGGTGTGCGCGCATCCTTTCGAGAACAATCATGAACGCGTCGAATTCGAGTTTGCTTGCGAGCGCAAGGCGATCGGTTCCGGCGGGTGGAATCCTTCAATCCACTGCGTGCGCGCAATTCTGGGAGGGCCAGTCGTGATTAAGCGAGCCGGCGGGTTTATCCTGCCGGAAAACCAAGCGAGCCGCGGGGCTTGTCCCCGCGGCTCTGCTCTCGCGAAGAACATGAATCCCACCGTGTCGCCGGGGATTCACTTCGGACTCTTGCTTGCATCCTCTTTCACCTTTTCCATGACGATGCGGGCAATTTCAGCCGGTTCCGCATCGGTCCGGACGCTGAGCGGCTTTCCATAGACCCCTTCAATGAACTTGCACATGAAGAGTTCGAGTTCTTCATCGGTCATGGACTCAAGACAGGCCTCGAACGCCCTCAGATCGGAACGGGGATCGGGCGGCGGTTCGACGGCCTTGGACTTCAGAATGAGTTGCGACAGTTTGTCCGCGGCCGACAAGCGGATCTTCGAGCTTTTGTGGCGCAGCAGCGTCCGCAGCATGGCCCGCGACTCGTTGTTCGCTTCGCGCTTGAGCCGCTCGTCCGCGTCGCGGTAGAGCCGCTCCCAATCGTCGCTGTAGTCCTTGGCCCAGCGGCGCAGCACCGCCTCGTGACGGCCGATCGCCTCGGCCGTCGCCTTCCAACTCGCCCCGCCCGCCCGCAACTCCGCCGCCCGCTCCATGTCGCGCCGCGTTCGCGTTTGTGGGATATGCATGGGAAACCTCCAAAGTGAGAAAGGACCTGACACCAGCCGGCCCAGATGCCGGCCGAAAGTGAACACGCGTATCCATTGGGTGCGAACGGGGAGATGTCAAAAAGAATTTGCAAAATAATTCGCAGGCAAGGCGAGCGTCTTCTTGGCGAGCGTCGAGCCGTAACGCCGACGTGTGAGATTCAACCAGGCAGCCCGCCGCGCAAGCCCCATATTCCGCACCCTTGTTGCTGAGGCTCGGGATTTGGCGGGTGGTTTTTCCTGCGTTA
>JBGQCZ010000516.1:0-4607 GCA_041495645.1 Gemmataceae bacterium
GGGACGCCTGCACCACAAGGCTGATCGCGGCTGAAACTGATACACCACCCACCGGTCTTTGCCACAGCTGCCTCCATTGCGGAACTTCGGAAAAATCTCCGCAAATTCGCGCAACCGTGCTTGATTCCCAAAACCACCGAGCGTAATCTATTGGTGTACACCAGTCACCTATCGCTCGCGAGGTGATTGATGAAGTGAACCTGCCCGGCATAGCGAGCCGCGTTCGACGTTCGTCATTTCCCCCCATAGCCGGGCCGGGGGCATCAGGCCTTGGGCGCCCTGCCCCTGCCCGGCTTCATTTCTCCGAGTCCGCCATGTCGCATCCACGCGAAGACCGCTTCGACGAACTCTTCTCCGGCAGCGAATTCACCGCCGAGGAAACCGAGTTCTTCCGCGCCATCGACCGCTACAAGCGCCGCACCGGCCGCCTCTTCCTCTCCTGGCACGAAGTGCTGCGCATCGCCCGCGAACTCGGCTACCGCCGCGTGTTCGACGACGAGACGCCCAGGAAACGGCGGCACAAACAACTCTCCACGTGCGTGCTGGTCGGACGTCCGGCAGGCTAGAGAACGATTTGCATCAAGGTCTCGGTAGCCGCAGGCTTTAGCCTGCGTTTGGCGTGGGGTCACGGCCCACGCAGGCTAAAGCCTGCGGCTACGGGAGATCGGCCCATCTTTGAGGAACAGTCATGTCTCTTTGGTCACGATTTACGTCGATTCTGAAGCGCCGCGAGCAATCCCCGTCGGCGGACCTGACCAGCTTGTTTGCCGGGCCGAGCCTGCTGCGGCCGGCCGGCTGGTGGCGCGACGATCAAATCGAGCAGCTGCGCAATTATCAATCGTGGGTTTACGCGGCGGTCAACGCCATCGCCCAGGAAGTGGCACATCAGCGGCCGTTTCTGTATCGCGACACCGGCCAGGCTGACCACGAACAATTCCCGCTGCCCGCCACGCATCCGCTCGTGCGCTTGCTGGCCCATCCCAACCCGTGGATGACGCGCTGGGAACTCTGGTACCTCACGGTGGTGTACTTGGAACTCACCGGCAATTGCTACTGGTACGCGCCGAGCCGGCGCGGGGCAGTCACGCCGGCCGAGCTTTGGGTCGTGCCGTCGCCGTGGGTGCGCGTCATTCCCGACCCCGAGCGCTTTGTTCGCGCTTACGAAATCGTCGCGCCCGGTTCGCAGCCCGAGCTTTTCTCGCCCGACGAAATCATCCACTTGAAGTATCCGAATCCGCTCGACCCGCACTACGGCCTTTCTCCGCTGCAAGCCAACGCCCTTACCGTCGATGCCAACACCGAGCTTCTCAAGAGCCGCTACCAGGCGTTTCACGTGGGCCAAAAGCCGGGGGTCGTGCTGCATACCGAGCAGATTCTGAGCGAGCCGGTGGTGCGACGAATGGAGGAGAAGATCCAGTCTCGCTTCGGCGGGCGCGAGAATTGGCACCGGCCGATGGTTTTGGAGCAGGGGCTGAAAGCATCGCCCTGGACGCTCACTCCGGCCGAGATGGATTTTCTGAATTCCTCCCGCATGACCCGCGACGAGATCTTCGCCCTTTTCCGCGTCCCGGCGCCGATGGTCGGGATCGTCGAGAACGCGGGCCTGGGCGCCGACATCTGGTTCGGCGCTCGCGTGATGTTCTGCGAAGGAACGATCCAGCCGAAACTGGAATTGATCGGCCAGACGCTTACCCGCACCCTCGGCCGCCGCTGCGATCCCGAAGCCTGCATCACTTTTCCCGAGTGCAGCCCGCGCAACCAGGAGCAGCGCCGCCAAGACGACGAACTCGACGCGAAGATGGGCCTGCGCACCTACAACGAAATCCGCCGCGCGCGCGGATTGCAGCCATATCCCGACTCGCGTTTCGATCAACCGATGGTTCCCCACATAGCCCCCGGCTTGCCGGGGGAAATCGGTAACCAAGTGGGATAGCGATTTCTTGAAAGTTCAACTGTTTCCCCCGGCAAGCCGGGGGCTAAGTGAGGTTCCCATGTCCCAAGTTCTTGTCCGTGAAGCACCGGCGCACATCCGCCTCGACGCCGATTCTTCCTCGCTCGTCATTCGCGGCGTCATCAGCACGTCACAGCCCGACCGGGCCGGCGACGTGGTCGTGCCGTCGGGCTTGCGCAATCTCGACGAGTTCCTGCGCAACCCGGTGGTCTTGTGGGCGCACCAGCGCACGCTGCCGCCGATCGGCGTCTGCCGCAAAATCGAAATTCAGGGCGACCGCATCGTGGCCGAGACGCAGTTCGCCAAAGGCGTGCCGTTCGCCGAGGACGTGTTCAAGCTCTACGAGCAGGGAATCTTGCGCGCCTGGTCGATCGGTTTCGAGCCGGTTCAGGTCACGCCGCAGCGCCGCGGGCTGCGCTACGACGAATGGGACCTGCTGGAGTATTCCGCCGTTCCCGTGCCGGAGAACCCGCGCGCCCTCACCGTGGCCGTGCAGAAAGGACTCATTCAAGACGAGACGCTCAAAGAATGGTTGCTGCAAGCGATTGATGTGTTTGGCGATTTGGTTGGCGAAGAGTCTTAACCACAGAATCACAGAAGGCACAGAGAAAACACGACTCAAGCTCTGTCTTTTCTTCTCTGTGTTCTCTGTGACTCTGTGGTTCATTTCGGTTTCTGTTTCTGTTTCTGTTTCCCTTCCCTTTCAGGAGTGTTTCTCATGTCCGAAACGATTGACAAGTTCCAGACCCGCGCCGAGTTGTCGGAGTTCATCGAGCAGACGGCCGCGAGCGCCGTCGAAAAGGCGGTGGCGAACGCGCCGCCGCCGGTGGAGCGGCGCGTGCCGTGGGTCACCAGCGGGCAGGTGGGCCAGGATTCGGCCGGATATTCGGTGCTGAAGGCCGCGGCCTTCGCACTCGGCTACCTCGGACCGGATCAGGCCAAGGAAGAAGTTCAGGTCCATCATCAATTGAAGGACCTGTATTCGACCTACGGCTTCGTGCCTCACCTCGGGCACGCCTCGTTCCTGGTCCCGCTGGCCACGGCGCATTTGCCGGCTTTCGAGCCGCGCGGTCAGCGCTTGCAACAAGACATCCGGGCCAAGATGCTCGTTCATCGCGACCGCTTTGACCCGGAGGAAGCCGCCTGGCTCGCCCGGCGCTTCGGTATGCGCACCAAAGCGCTCGGCACCACCAGCGACATTGCCGGTGGTTCGATCGTCGGCTTCCCGGTGCTCGGCGAACTCATCGAGTTGCAGCGCAACCTCGAAGCGTTTGCCATCGCCGGAGCGCAGGAGATTGCCTTGCCGCCCAACGGCCGGGTGCAGTTTCCGAAGCTGAGCGGCGGTTCGACCGCGTACTGGGTCGGCGAGGCGACCAGCATCACCGAAAGCACGCCGAGCACCGGCAACCTCGATCTGCAAGCGAAGAAGCTGGGCGTGTTCGTGAAGCTCAACAACGAACTGTTGCGCTTCGCGAGCGCGAGTGCCGAGGGATTGATCCGCTTCGACATGGCGCGTGTGGCAGCCCTCAAGGCCGATCTCGCCATGCTCGAAGGCACCGGCGGCACGCAGATCAAGGGGTTGCTGACCTACAGCGACATCAGCACGATTTCGGCCACTACAGCTGGCGCCAACGGCGACACCTTCCAGGGCCAGGACGTGGCCCGCATGGAAGGCAAGCTGCCCGATGCGGTGGCGACGCCGACGGCGTGGATGATGCGCAAGGACATGTACGCGGCGCTGATGAACCGGCGTGCGGATGCCGTGAGCGCGGCGGACCAGGCCGGTCCATTCCTGTTCCACCCGTCGCGCGGCGCGGCCGACTCTCCGCCGGCCGAACTCTACGGCACGAAGGTCGTGCGCTCGGCGCAAGTGTCGAACACGCGGGCCAAGGGCGCTTCGACGAACCTGACCTACATGTTGCTCGGCTATTTCCCGGATTGGATCGTTTCGCGGATGGGCGTAATGGAGTTCCTGGCGTCCGGCCTCGGCGACACGGCCTTGCAGAACGATCAGACCTATTTGCGCGGCATCCAGCACATCGACGCCGGCCCGCGCCACGCCGCCAGCTTCGCGCTGTGCGATCAACTCAACATCGCATAATCGGATCGTTTGTCACCACAAAGTCACGAAGACACGAAGAATACTCGAACGAATTTCAAACAGATGATTCCTCACGTCCTCTTTGTGTCTTTGTGACTTTGTGGTTATTTCTCAATTTGATTTTCCGGAGGTTTTTCCATGTCCACGAAGATTCAAGACATCCCGAATGAGATCATCCTGGGCGTCGGCTTGGCGCCGCAGACGATCACCACGACCACCAACGGTTCGAGCGGCGACATGATCAGCGCCGACGGGCCGTGTTTTGCCCTCCAGCAAGTCGGAGCCGTGAGCGGCACCAGCCCGACGTTGGCGGGCAAGATCCAGGAGTCGGTTGACGGCACAACCTGGACCGACGTGACCGGCGCGACGTTTACCACGGTCACGGCCAGTACCAACAACCAGTGCGTCGCCTTCGATCGCACCAAGCGCTTCCTGCGCTACGTCGGCACCGTCGGCGGCACCACGCCCAGCTTTGCCATGGCGGTGGTGATCAGTCAACAGAAGAAACAGATTTGAAAGGAGGATTTCACCACAAAGGCACGAAGGCACAAAGTA
>JBGQCZ010000517.1:0-4603 GCA_041495645.1 Gemmataceae bacterium
CAGGCTTTAGCCTGCGCGGAAGCCCAACGCGCAGGCTAAAGCCTGCGGCTACAGCCATTCGCTACAGCCATTCGCGGAATTCGTGAAAGACTTTTCGCGCTTCGAGGCAGTATACTGACGAGGTCACCCCTCTCAGGAAGGACGTGCCACGGATATGGCAATCGCAACCCTCACACCTTTGGTCCATTACCTTCAATCAATCGGCCCCAGCGAACCGGATGCGGTCTTGCTCGGACGCTTTGCACGTCAGCGCGATGGGGCGGCCTTTGCCGAACTGGTGCGGCGGCACGGGCCGGTTGTTTTGGGCGTGTGCCATCGCGTCTTGCGCGACGGGCATGCCGCCGAGGATGCGTTTCAGGCGACCTTTTTGTTGCTCGCGACCAAAGCGGGCGCGCTGCGGCAGCCGGAATTGCTCGGTCACTGGTTGCATGCGGTGGCGTTTCGCACGGCGTCGAAGCTGCGCGGGCGGCTGTGGCGGCGACAGAACCGCGAGCATCCGTTCGATGAGAACACGCACATTCCGCGCGAAGCTGGCCCCGACATGCGCCCGGACCTCGATGCGGCGATTCAACAATTGCCGTCGAAATATCGCGTGCCGGTTGTGTTGTGCTATTTGAATGGACTCACCAATGCCGAAGCAGCGGCACGCGTCGGTTGTCCGCCCAATACGATTGCCACGCGTTTGGCGCGGGCACGCGATCGCCTGCGCTCGCATTTCACGCGACAGGGCCTCACCGTCGCGGTTTCGTCCGCACTCATAGCCGCGACGGCACGCAACGCCTGCGCCCTCGGCACGGAGTCGCTGACGCCCGACATTCTCACCCTTATGGAAGGAGTCCGAAAAGCCATGATGTGGAACAAAGTGAAGATCGCCGTCGCGGCGGTGGCAATGATCGCGGCCACGGGCATCGGCATTGGCCGCGTATCGTATGGTGTCGGCGCCGGCGAACCGCCGGGACCGGGCGTGCCGGCAGTCGAAGGGCCGCGAGCGCCCACACAAGGTGACCTGGCTCCGCCCAGAGCAGGTTCCAGCGCGCCGGTGGCGGCGTCACCGGCAAACATTCCCTCGATCGACCTTACCAAGGCCGAAGTAGCGACCAAGAATTTTGTGGTCACCGGCGCGAGTGCGGAGTGGTGTGAGAGGATCGCGCTTGCCGCCGAGCAACAGCGCAAGTCTCTCGCCAAGGCTTGGCTCGGCAAGGAGCTTCCGGATTGGAAACAACCTTGCCCAATCGTGGTGCAGATTAATGATCGGGCCCACGCGTCGGCCACTTCGTTTCAGTTCGGCAAGCAGTTGCCGCTGACGGGCAGGGAATTGTCCATCACGGGTATCAAACTGGACGGGACGTTACGGCAGATTCTCAACATCCTATTGCCCCACGAAGTCACGCACACCATTCTCGCGGATCATTTCCGCGAGCCGATACCACGCTGGGCCGACGAAGGCGCCGCGATGATGGCCGAAAACGATGTTGTCCCGAATCGGCAAGACGATTTGGCCCGCAAGTTCTTGAAGGATGGAATGGCGTTCCGACTAACGGCGCTGTTCCAAATGCGCGAGTACCCGGCCAATGTGGGCGCGTTCTTTGCCCAAAGTTGCTCGGTTACGCGATTCCTGGCCGACAAGTTCGGCAAGCCCAAGTTCCTTGAGTTCGTGAGCGAAGGGATGAAAGGCAATTGGGAAGCGGCGACCAAGAAGTGCTTCGAATTTGAGTCGATCGCCGACATGGAACGAACATGGATCGCGTGGTTGCGTAAGTCGATGCCCAAAGCTGTTCCACCAAGCGATTTGTCGCCGGCTTCACTTCCGCAAGCGCCGCTGGCCGAAATCCCGCCGCCGCCAACGCAGCCTGATCCAGTCCCGCCGCAAGACCCCCTGGTCACTCCGCCGACCGCTCCGGCAGAAACACAACTCACGCCGTCCACGGCCGATCCGTATTCGCCTGCGATTGCACCACCCCCAGTGCAAGCCGCACCCAGCATGACCGCCGTCGTGGCATCAATGGACAAAGAGGGTCGCATCGTCTGCAAATTCCCAAAGGTGACCCACTATGAGCCGGTGACGACCTATGTCCGTGACACGAAGGGCATCACGCGACCTGGTACGTCTTATGTCCAACGGTCGATCCAGGAAGAACGCGGGTTCAATCCCGGCCAGCTTCAGATCACGGGGCTGGATGGCAAGCCGGTTGAGGAAAAGGAGCTGTCGAAGCGATTGGAAAAGGAGACGCCGGCTCTGTTCATAACCAGCGGATCGATTGACCCGAACATTCGCGCGTTGCTCAAGGAAGGGTCGCTCGTCATCACGATTCGGCAAGTGCTGCCGGCGGCACCACCGATTGCTCTGCCCGCCACGCCGCGGCCATGAACGATCCGCACCCGTTTACGTTTCGCGTTCGCTGGAAGCAGCGAAGCGTAAGCGGGGGCTTCAAACATCGTCGAACGAGCACTGCTCTCGCTCAAAACCCGGCAAATCGCTCCAAGAATTGGCCATTTGCGCGCGCAGCCCACCGACCGATTTCGTAAGAATGTTCACTAGACCGGTCAACATTCCTAAGGCGCACGATCTGGGCGTGCGCCGGCTTGCGGCCTTGCGGCCTTACGGTTTTCCAAGCAGGAGACCGCTGGTTTCTTGGCGAGGGCTGTTGGCGGCCATGGGAATTGGCGCCGTACTTTGTGCACACGCCACAATCGATGCTGGCATTCGCTTGACCATGTCGTTACAATCGGGCGATCAATAATTGGGCCGATATGAGTTCGATCGCCACGATGGATGTCACTGTCGAAATCACGGTTCGCCAAGTGATGGCCGACGAACCGGTCATGGTGCCGCCCGACTGCTCCGTGCAGGAAGTGTTGAGCATCATGAACCGGCGGCGCATCGGCGCCGTCGTCGTCGCCACCGACGGGCGCGTCGACGGCATTTTCACCGAGCGCGATTTCCTGCGTCACGCCGCCCAATCGCCGCCCGGTTGGCGGCAACGGCCCGTGGCCGATTGGATGACGCGGCAACCCCACACCATCGAACCCGACGCCGGCTGGGAAGAAGCCGTCGCGCGCATGGAAACGATGCACGTTCGACATCTGCCGGTAATCGAAGACGGCAAGATCGTCGGCATTGTGTCTGCCCGGCAATTGATGGCCCGGCGCAACGAACACCTGAACCGCATCGTCGAGGAACGGACGGAGGAATTGCAGCGGCTCTACGACGAGGTGTCGAACCGGGACGCCGAGATGCGTCAGAACATGACCGTGGCCGGTCGCCTCCAGGCCCGGCTGCTGCTTCCGGGCGCTCCGCCGGGTTGGCCGGAGATTCACTGGGGCGTGCATTATTCTCCGCTCGATCCGCTCGGCGGCGACTATTACGACTTTGTCGTGCGCAACGACAATCAAATGGGCATCCTGATCGCCGATGCCAGCGGCCACAGCGTGCCGGCGGCGATGGTGGCCATCATGGCCCGCTTCGCTTTCGCCGAAGTCGTGCGCCATTCCATTCGGCCGGCCGAGGTGTTGGGGGTGATGAACCGCCGCTTGCAGGGCCTGACCGACGAGCGTTTCGTCACCGCTTTTTACGGCGTGCTCGACCGGAAAACCCGCGAGTTCTGCTTCGCGAACGCCGGCCATCCGCCGGCGCTGCGCTTCAACCCGAAACACGGCGAAGTCGAACAACTCGCTTCGCGCGGCCTCATGCTCGGGATTGTGCCCAATGCGGTCTACGATGAAAAATCGCTGACGTTGGAGCCCGGCGACCGGTTGTGTCTCTACACCGACGGCGTGGTAGACAGCCGAAATGTAAGCAAAGAGACACTTGGCCTGGACCGATTGAAAAGGTTCCTTTTGGAAGGCGCCAGTCTTTCCGCCGCCGCGCTGACTCAATCTCTGGTCGAGCGCTTACAGGACTTTCGCAGCGATCTGCCGGCTTGGGACGACCTGACAATCCTCATCGCCGAAGTCGCCGGGTAACTATTCCGGACTCGCGCCGCCAACCCAGCGATGATCGTTCGGAGAAGTTCATGTCCAAGAAGCACGATGACTCGGATTTGGAAAACGACACCCCCGATGAAGACGACTACAAGAAAACGCTTCGCGCGTTGCAGATCGAGCTGGTCAAGCTGCAAAGCCACGTGATCCAGAACAACGAGAAGATCCTGGTGTTGTTCGAAGGGCGGGACGGCGGCGGTAAAGACGGCATGATCAAACGCGTGACCGAGCATCTCAGCCCGCGGGAAACCCGCGTGGTGGCGCTCGGAAAGCCGTCCGAACGCGAGGCCAGCGGTTGGTATTTTCAGCGCTACGCCCCGCATTTGCCGTATGCACAGGAAATCGTCCTCTTCAATCGAAGCTGGTACAACCGGGCGGGCGTGGAACGGGTCATGGGATTCTGCACGAAAGCCGAGGTGGAAGCCTTTATCACGCAGGTCCCGCTTTTCGAGCAAGCCGTGATCGGCAGCGGCGTGCATTTGCTCAAGTACTACCTGGACATTTCAAAAGCGGAGCAAAAGAAGCGCTTGAAGCAACGGCGAACCGATCCGCTGAAACAGTGGAAGCTCAGCCCGATCGACGCGGTGGCCCTGGATCATTGGGACGAATACACCGAGGCTCG
>JBGQCZ010000518.1:0-4593 GCA_041495645.1 Gemmataceae bacterium
CGGCAAGATCGAAGGCTTCCCGATTCCGGTGAAGCTCGACGAAAAGCCGATTCCGTCTTCGACGCCGAACGGTCTTGAACTTTCTGTCGGCGGGCCGTTTTCGCTGTCTCCAGACGGCAAATTCCTGATTTCGCAAACCGGTGCGACCATGCGATTGGGCAGCAATCGCGAGGATGATCTACAACCGGGGCCAAAGCTCCCCGCACATCTGGCGGCCGCAGTCGATGTCGAGCGGGGCCTGCTTCTGCTTCTCGCCGCCGACGGCGCGACCATCAAGCGCTTTTCCTATCCCGCCATGCAATGGCAGTCGAGTCACCGCTTGAACGTGCTGGCCCACCAAATGGGGTACGACAACATATCCGGCCGGCTGTTCCTGGGCGTGATCGACCCGGCCGCGCTCGGCCGCCCGCGCGCCAAGGCCTTCGGCGACCTGCACATCTACGAGTTGAAAGATCTTGCTCCAGCGAAGTAGGATGTGGCGGCCGGTTTCCAACTTGCCCGGTTCACATCGCGAGTTGAAAACTTGTGGCCACATTTTTCATTTGCTCCGCTATCGAGTCGCGGTGAAAGACTATCTTAACCTAAACGATCGATGGCCGAATTGGAGCAAGTCATGGCGGAGTCCAAACTTGGCCGGTTAGTATCGCTGGACGCGTTTCGCGGCCTGATCATGCTCACGCTGGCAGGAAGCGGGTTCGGCTTGCTCAATTTGGCACGGGAGAAACTCAAGACCGACCCGGACAGCGGGCTCTGGCATTTCGTCAAGTTTCAAACGGACCATCCGGAATGGGTCAGCAACGTCCATTTGCTCGGCGTTTCGTACTGGGATTTGATCCAGCCGTCGTTCATGTTCATGGTCGGCGTGGCCATGCCGTTCAGCTACACCAAGCGACTCAATCAGGGCGACTCATTCTTGAAAATGATGGGGCATGCGCTGATTCGCTCGATCATCCTGATTCTCCTCGGCGTGTTTCTGGAGAGCACTTCGGCGAAGCAGACGAATTGGAGTTTTGTCTGCGTGTTGTCGCAAATCGGGTTGGGCTACATTTTCGTGTTTCTGTTGCTGGGGCGGCCCGCGATCCTGCAGTTCCTAGTCGGGGTGGGCGTGCTGATTGGTTACTGGTATTGGTTCACCAAGTACCCGACGCCCGGCGCCGTGGAATTCGCCGACCACTTCGCGAAAAACGCTAATGCCGCATCGGATTTCGATGTGCGGTTCTTGAATTGGTTTCCGCGTGCCGAGCCGTTCAAAGCGAACTCGGGCGGATATGCGACGCTGAATTTTATTCCGTCGGCGGTCACGATGCTGACGGGCGTGATGTCCGGCGAGTTGCTGATGGGCGACCGGCGGCCGTGGCGAAAGGTCCTGATTCTGTTCGCCGCCGGGGCGGTTTGCATGGCACTCGGCCTCATCGCAGACAAGACGGTTTGTCCCATCGTAAAGCGAATCTGGACGCCGTCGTGGGTTCTGTTTAGCGGAGCGTATGTATTGTGGATCCTCGGCGCGTTTTATGCCGTGGTGGACGCGGGCGGGCTCAAGTTTTGGACCTATCCCCTTGTGGTCCTCGGCGCGAACTCGATCCTGCTTTACGTCATGGGCCAACTCATGCGCGGCTGGACTGCCGATCAGCTTCTGATCCACTTCGGCAATCTCAGATTTGACTTCGCGTTGCTCGGTCAGCAATTTGCCTTCGATTATCGCAAGGCCATGACCCTGGAGCCATACAAGCACGTGTGGCGGTCGTGCAGCGTGATGCTTGTATTCTGGCTCATCTGCCTGTGGCTCTACCGGCAAAAGACCTTTGTGCGCATTTGAGCAACGGTCGCGCGCTGATACCTACCAAAGGCGCGCCCATAGGAACGGGTTGATCTTACCGCGAAAGCGCACCTTCCCGTCGATCTCCACGACCGGCACGCAGTCGTCGTATTTCGCCTTGAGTTCCGGGTCGCCGTCTACGTCCACGAATCGCAGCGCAAAGCCTCGGCGGTCCTGTTCGCCCTCCAAGAAGTGTTTTGCTTCGTCGCACAGTGGGCATTGCGTGCGCGTATAGACAATCACTTGTACCGGTGGCAATTGTCGGCGGCGCGGCAAAAACCGGCGAATCCACGCACGCATTTCTCGTCGCCCCTTCGTCAATTCGCTAATCTGAACCCATTCCTCAAAAGGTGTGCCATGGCATCGCGAGCAAACCGCGGCAATCCGGCCTTCGGCATCACCGTCATCGGCATCATTCTGATCGTCTCGCTTCTCGGACTCGTGCTGTGGATTTTCGACACCCCCAAGTCGATTGATTACGACCAAATGATCGACCTGGCGACCAAGAACAAGATCGCCAAGATTACGTTTATCGGCAACGATCGGCTCAACGGCGAAATCAAGGAATCGGAACTGGCATCGGACGAGGTGCGCGAAGCCGGCTTGAAGCGAAAGTCATTTCAGACCGAATTGGTGCCGGCCTTCAACGAACGGCTCGTGCAATTGTTGATCGAGAAAAAGGTCAAGATCGAGCGGCGCGAAGACCCGATGGCGTGGCTGACGCCGGTGTTTCCCATTCTCATTCCCGTCGCGCTGATCCTCGTCGTGTTCCTTTTTTTCGTGTTGCCGCGGATGCGCGATCCGATGGGCGGGTTCGTCGCCAGCTACTTGAAGAGCCCGGCCCGCCGCTATGAACGCGGGAAGAGCCGTGTGACCTTCGAAGACGTGGCCGACATGGAGAGCGCCAAATCGGAACTGCGCGAAGTGATCGAGTTCTTGCGCGAGCCGAAAAAATCCGAGCGACTCGGGGCGCAGGTGCCCAAAGGCGTCTTGCTGGCCGGCCCGCCGGGGACCGGGAAAACACTGCTGGCGCGGGCCACGGCGGGCGAGGCGGAAGTGCCATTCTTCAGCATCAATGCGGCCGAGTTCATGCAACTTTACGTGGGTGTCGGCGCAAGCCGGGTGCGCGATCTGTTCAAGACGGCCAAGGAGAATTCACCCTGCCTGCTGTTCATCGACGAAATCGACGCGGTGGGTCGCATGCGCGGAGCGGGCCTTGGCGGCGGGGCCGACGAACGCGAACAGACGCTGAACCAAATCCTCGGCGAGATGGACGGATTCCAACCCACCGACATGGTCATCGTGTTGGCGGCGACGAATCGCCCGGACGTGCTCGATCCCGCGTTGTTGCGACCCGGCCGCTTCGATCGGCACATCACCGTCGATCGAATGACTTGGCAGGGCCGATTGGCTGTGCTCAGAGTCCACACGCGCAACAAGCCGCTGGCGGAAGACGTGGACCTGGAGTCGATCGCCCGGCAAATGACGGGCATGACCGGTGCCGACCTGCGCAACCTGTGCAACGAAGCCGCTCTGCTTGCAACGCGCGAGGGAAAACTGCGCGTCGAACGCACGGATTTCGACCGCGCCGCGGACCGCGTGCTGATCGGCCCGAAACGCGAGGAAGTGCTGACCGAAGACGACAAGCGGCGCACCGCCTATCACGAAGCCGGGCACACGCTGATGGCCTGGCTCGTGCCCGGGGGGGACAAGCCGCAAAAGGTATCGATCGTGCCGCGCGGCCGCACCTTGGGTGTGACCTTCATCATGTCCGAAGCCGAGCGCTATCACGCGGGACTGGATTATTTCAAAACGCAATTGGCGACGTTGATGGGCGGGCGCGCCGCAGACCGTCTTGTCTTCGGCCAGGCGTTTGCCGGTCACGAGAACGATCTGCAAAAGGCTACGCGGATGGCTCGTTACATGGTCACGCACTGGGGCATGAGCGACCGCATCGGGCCCATGTCGCTGCGCATCGGCGAGGAACACGTTTTTCTCGGCAAGGAGATTCAGCAGGCCCGTGATTTCAGCGAAGGCGTGGCCCAACTGGTCGATGAGGAAACACGCAAATTGCTGACCGAAGCGGACGAACGCGCCTACGACCTTCTCAAAGAGAATCGCGCCACGCTCGACCTGCTCGTCGCGGAACTTCTCAAGCGAGAGGAACTCAGCAAAGCGGAAATCGAAGAGATCATGAACGTGGCGAAGAAGTAGTCTTAGTCTTGCGATTGCTCAGTTCGGAAGTGAAACACGTACCACTGCCCGCAGTTCTACGCCGGCGAGTCGGTGATCGTGAGCGCCGCCCGCGAAAGTCCGTATGTCGTCGAAGGTCACCACGACGGGAAACCACTTCAGTAAGGGCAGCTTCATGCGTTAGGTGTTCCCGTCGATCGTCATCTTGACGTAAAACTCCTGCATACCGAGATTGATCATATCCTTCGCCTTGAAGATCGGGGTCATTTCCGCCTCGAGCTGCTCGGCATCATCACCGCCCACGCGGAACACGACGATGCTCCCGACGTTCCCGAGCACCGCGCTCCGAACACCCTCGATGAGCTGGTTCATATACTGATGCGCCATCGTCAGGCACAACCCGTACTTCCGCGCTTCGGAGAGAATGGTAGAAATTGAATCGGTCGTGAAATTCTGGAACTCGTCAATATAGAGGTTAAAATCGCGGCGGCGGTTCTGGTCCGCGATGTCCACGCGCGAGAGGGCGGCCATCAAGAGCTTGCCGGTGATCACCATTCCCAAGAGCCCCGCGTTGATGTCGCCGA
>JBGQCZ010000519.1:0-4570 GCA_041495645.1 Gemmataceae bacterium
CCGCGCGAACCTCTTCATTGATCAGCGGTTGATCGAGTTCGGCGCCCATGAGCGACCAGGTCCCGGAACTGATAAAAGCCCAGTCTTTGCCCTGAGCCGGCACGGCCGCGACGGCCGCAGCGGTATCGTGCGTCGCCGGCAAAATCACCGGCACCGACGAGATCCCGGTGTCGGAACAGATTCGGCTGCGCAACGGTCCCAAGACCGTGCCGGGCGTTACAATCGAGCCGAGGATTTTTGTGGGCAACCCGAAGCGGTTGATCAAATCGAAGTCCCAGTTTCGCTTTACTGGATCGAGCATTTGGCTAGTGCTGGCATCCGAGTATTCGTTCACTTTCACGCCCGTGAACAAGTAATGGAACAGGTCGGGAATGAACAACAACGATTCCGCCACGTCAACGAGCGGCGAGCGGTCGCGTTGAAGCGCAATCAATTGGAACAGGGAATTGAAGCGCATGAACTGAATGCCGGTGCGGGCAAACAACTCGGCTTGCGGTACCTTTTGAAACGCCAGATCCATCGCCGCTTCGGTGTGCGGGTCACGGTAATGGCGCGGATTGCCGAGCAATGTACCGCCGCGGCCGAGCAAGGCAAAATCGACGCCCCAAGTATCTACGCCCACGCTATCAATGCCGCCGAATTCCCCGGCCGCTTTTCGCAGGCCGGCGATCATCTCGTTGTAAAGGTGCAACACGTCCCAATGCAGCGTATCAAGCGTGGCGGCGGGCGTGTTCGGAAAGCGGTGAACATCCTGGAGTTGAAGCCGGCTGCCGTCGAACAGGCCCAGCACGCCGCGGCCGCTCTCAGCTCCGAGGTCGAATGCTAGGATCTTGCGCGTCGCGGACATCAGTCGTTCCAAGCGAGATTTTCGTTTTCGGGCCAGCCCGTGGCGTTATGGTAGCGGCAAATCGTGCGGTTAGAAGGACGGGAACGGCCGATTCCGCTCCAATTGCCCGGTCCAAACGTAGAATCCTAAAAGGATAGCCCAATCGAGGTTTGCGATGGCGACCGCGGCGCCGGCAACTGAAGGCACCGGATATGCCGTCGTGTTTTATGACGGCGAATGCCCATTGTGCCAGGCGTCGATGAAAATCGTCAAGCGGCTCGATTGGCTTGGGGTGTTGCGATTTCAGAATTGCTGCGAAACGGACAATCTCCCGCATGCACCCGAACCGCTTGATCCGCAACTGTTGATTGAGGAAATGCATCTGGTCACCCCGCAGCGCGATTCGGTTTACCGAGGCTTCGCGGCGTTTCGATGGATGGCGTGGCGGCTGCCGCTTCTGACCGCGTTCGCGCCGCTGCTGTATCTGCCCGGCGTCCCGGCGCTCGGCCAGCGGGTGTATCTGTGGGTAGCGCGTAATCGATTCCGGCTGGTGCCTTGCCAAAACGGCGTTTGCACCGTGCCACCTGCCTAGAACGCAATCAAGAATTGAGAAACCATGAGCCGGCGTTTCGTGAAGGACCTCGCGGACGGGGAAGTATTGGAAGAAGTTTATCTGGTTGCGGACAAGCAACTGCGAGCCAATCGCAACGGCAATCTTTACATTCAAATGGACCTGCGCGACCGCACCGGCGTGATCAACGCCCGTTTGTGGAATTCCACCGACGCGCAGTTTCGCGCCTTCGAGCCGGGCGATTTTCTGCTGATTCGCGGCAAGGTGCAACAGTTTCAAGGCACGTTGCAGGTCATTCTGACCCACTTCGAGCGGCACGAACCGCAAAAAATCGAACTCACCGATTACCTGCCGCACACGGAACACGACGTCGCCAAGCTGCTGGAGAAACTGCGCGGATTCCTGCGGAAGTCCGGCAATTCGCACCTGAAGGCCCTGGCCGAGTGCTTCCTGATCGACACCGACTTGATGCGGGCATTTTCGCAGGTGCCGGCCGGCGTCCGCAACCACCACGCCTATGTCGGCGGGCTGGTCGAACACGTCACCAACATGCTTGAGGTGGCGGACCGTATCGCTCCAATGTATCCAGGGGTGGATCGCGACCTGTTGACAATGGGCATCTTCCTGCACGACATCGGCAAGACACGCGAACTGAATTGCGGCCGTGTCTTTGCTTATACAGACGAGGGCCAATTGGTCGGCCATATCGCGCTGGGCGTGGAGATGCTCACCGAGAAGGCGGCCAAAGTGCCGGAACTCACCGGCGAGCCGTTTCCCAGGGAATTGCTCTGGCGGCTCAAACATATGATCGTCAGCCATCACGGCGAACTCGCGTTTGGCAGTCCGGTCCTGCCCATGACGCCCGAAGCGATCGCCCTGCACCATCTCGACAACCTCGACGCCAAGGTGCATTCGTTCGTGCGGGACATCCGTGAGGACCGCAATTCGACCACCGCTTGGACTCCGTTCAATCCGTCGATGAGCCGCCGGTTGTATAAGGGCGGCATCACCGCCGGGCAATCCAGTTCCCATACGCTTGATTTCGAGGGATGAGCAATCCGATGGCTGGCTTGGAAGCACGAATCGTGGCGGCTCTTTCGGCCAAGGGATACTCGCCGGTCAAAACCAAGGTGCTGGCCCAGCAACTGGGGCTGACCAAGGCCGATCTCGCCGAGTTGCGGCACGCCTTGCGCAGCCTGGAAAAACAAGGCCGAATCGAGTTCGGGGGCAATCATACGCTTCGCGCCGTCGGCCCGCACGGCACCGTGATCGGCGTTTTTCGCCGCAGTGCCGACGGCGACGGTTTCGTTCGGCCCAAGACCGGGCCGGAAATCCGCATTCGCGCGCACGACTCCCTGGACGCCGCCACCGGCGACCAGGTAATGGTTCGGCTCACGCGCAAACCGGCCAACGGCGGCAAGCCCAACGGCGAGATCACGCGAATTCTTGAACGAGCCGCGCAGCAGTTCGTCGGCACTTACTTCGAGCGCGACGGCGAAGGGCTGGTGCGCGTCGATGGCACGGTCTTCAGTCACAGCATTTCGGTTGGCGATCCTGGAGCGAAAGGCGCTCGGCCCAACGAGGTGGTCGTTTTCGAAATGCTGCACTTCCCGACCGCGAGCGAACGCGGCGAAGGCGTCATCACCGAGATTCTTGGCCCGCGCGGCAAACCGGGCGTGGACACGCTGTCCGTAATTCGGGCGTTCGGCCTTCCGGACGAGTTTCCCCCGGAAGTGCTGACCGAAGCCCGCGAGATGGCCAGCCTGTTCGATGAGCAAGACCTGGCCGGCCGCGAGGATTTCACGGGCGACCTCACAATCACCATCGACCCGGTGACTGCCCGGGACTTCGACGATGCCGTATCGCTTACACGCGACGAAAAAACGGGGCATTGGCTGCTCGGCGTTCACATCGCCGACGTGAGCCATTTCGCGCCCGTCGGCGGCAGCCTCGATCGCGAAGCCCGCAAACGCGGCACGAGCGTCTATTTGCCTCAGCGCGTGCTCCCAATGTTTCCCGAACTGATTTCCAATGGCCTGGCGAGCCTGCAACAAGACAAGCTTCGCTACGTTAAGAGCGCCATCATCGAATTCAACGCTGCGGGCCAAAAAGTGAATGTGCGCTTTGCAAACGGCGCGATTCGCAACAAACGCCGCTTCACGTACGAGGAAGTGTCGGCCGTGCTGAGCCTTCATCCCTTGGAGGTTCAAGACCGCAAGAAATCGTCGGTTGAAAAGGCAACCAAGGGACACGGCCCAAAACACGCGAAGAAACAGGCTGTTCATGGCTCCCCACCCCCTGCCCCCGCCGTCGCGGACGAGATCGTTGCGCTGTTGCTGCGAATGCGGGAATTGGCGTTGATCCTGCGAGCGCGGCGGCGCAAACGCGGCGCGCTCGAATTGGATATGCCGGAAACCGAATTGGAGTTCGATGACGACGGCCGCGTGATCGGCGCTCACTTCGCACACCACGACATCAGCCATCAGATGATTGAAGAGTTCATGCTTTCGGCGAATGAGGCGGTCGCCGGTCAACTCTCGGACTTGGGCATCGACTTTCTCCGCCGCGCACACCCGGCGCCGGATCCGACCAAGCTCCAGCGCTTTGCCGACTTCGCGCGCCTGCTCGGATACAAGATCGATTTGGAGCGCGACCGCTTTGCGCTGCAACGAGTGCTGGAAGAAAGCGCCGCGAAGCCCGAACGCTTTGCCGTCCATTTCGCCTTGCTGCGGAGCCTGAAGCAAGCCGTTTACAGCCCGAAGGCCGAAGGGCACTACGCGCTCGCTAGCCAGGATTATTGTCATTTCACTTCGCCGATTCGTCGCTACCCGGATTTGACGATCCATCGCCTCTTGGATCGCTGGCTGCGAAAGCACAAAGCCGGCAGCGACGCGAGCGAACTCGAAGCTCTCGGCGATCATTGCAGCCGCACCGAACGCCGGGCCGAAACAGCCGAGCGCGAGTTGACCAAATTGAAACTGTTGATTTACATGGCCGATCGGATCGGCACAAAAATGCCGGCGGTCATTACCGGAGTGGCCGACTACGGATTCTTCGCCCAGGCCGAGCAATTCCCGGTCGAGGGCCTAGTCCACATCAGTTCGCTAACGGACGATTACTATTACTACGACGAAGATTCACACACGCTTCAAGGCCGGAGAACCAAGCGCCGC
>JBGQCZ010000520.1:0-4567 GCA_041495645.1 Gemmataceae bacterium
AGAACCCATGACGTTTGAAGGCGATCATTCTCCGCCAGCGGGCCGGTTTGCGATTGTCGCGGCCAAGTTCAATCGCGATGTCGCCGATCGTTTGGTCGAAGGCGCGCTGGAAGGGTTTCGTAAGCACGGGCTGAAGGATGCGGCGATCGATCTGGTGCGCGTGCCGGGAGCATTCGAATTGCCGCTGGTTTGCCGGAAACTGGCGGCGAGCGGGAAATACTCGGGCGTAGTCGCGCTCGGGGCCGTGATTCGCGGCGACACGAATCACTACGATTACGTTTGTGACGCGGCCACGCGAGGCATCCTGGACGCCAATCTGCAAACCGGCGTGCCGGTGATTTTCGGCGTGCTTACCTGCGAGACGGAAGAACAAGCGCTGGCCCGCGCCGGCGGGTCCGAAGGCAACAAAGGTCTTGACGCCGCGCTTGCCGCGATCGAGATGGATAATTTGCTGAAGAAGCTTGCTTGAAGCGTCGTTCATGGAGGAACGCATGACTCGCCCGATCTACGAACAGCGCGGGTTGGGTGCGTGCTGGTGGTTCACGCGCTTCGTACGCGATTCCATCCGCTGCATGGTTGACCTTCAGCGAAGATGTGACCTGTTCGTCGGGCAGAATCTTTTGCCCTGGGGCATGCGCGGACAAAAGAGCCTGCTTGCGTTCGGCCCCGAATACAACCGCCAGATACTTGGTGACATCGCTACCTTTCGGGTCACTCCTCTCACCGCCGGCGGCCCGCGCGACTCCGCCTTGCGCCGCATCCGCCACGGCCTCATCGGCATGAACGGCGAGGAGCATCGCCAGCAGCGGCAACTCGTCTCGCCCTGGTTCGTCAAGAAAGCCGTGGATGGCTACCGCGACGCCACCGTGCGGCTCGTCAATCAACAACTCGAAGGCTGGCGACCAGGCCAGCTTATCGACTTGTGGCGTGAAATGCACTTGCTGAGTTTGCGCATTTCGACGCACGTGCTGTTTGGGCGCGAGTCTCCCGAACGGGCCGAATCGCTGGGCACGATGAGCCACGAGTTGTTCGAGCGCAACTTTTCGCCGTGGGCGCTGCTGTTTCCGTTCAAACTTCCTGGCACGCCCTTTCGCAGTCTGCTTCGCCACGCTGAGCTTATCGAGCGAACATTGCTTGAGGCCATTGCCCGCCGCCGGCAGACGCCGACCGATCAGCCCGATGTACTCGATCGCCTGATCCAAGCGCATGCGCAAGGGCAAATATCTGATGCCGCCCTTCTCGGGCAAGCGACGGTATTGTTCTTTGCCAGCTACGAAACGCAAGCCAACTCGCTGACCTGGGCGCTGTTCCTACTGGCGCAGCATCCCACCGTCATGGCCGATCTCGTCGACGAACTTGCCGGCGCTCTTCGCGGCGAACCGCCGACCATCGAACAAGTCGAGCAGTTGCCGTTGTTGGACGCGGTGCTCAAGGAATCGATGCGAATCCTGACGACGGTGCCGTATACGATCCGAGCCGTGACGCAACCGGCGGAACTCGGCGGGGTGCCGTTGCGCTTCGAAGACCGCGTGGTGTGCAGTTACTACGTGACCCACCACTTGCCCGAGATTTACGAGAACCCGCAACGGTTCGATCCGCAGCGCTGGTTTACCATCAAGCCGACGCCGTACGAATATCTGCCGTTCGGCGGCGGGCCGCGCGTGTGCATCGGCCGGGCCATGGCCCTGATGATGATGAAAGTGACGCTGGCCATGGTGGTCCAGCGCTGGCGGCTGGAAATGGCGCCGGGCGCGCGCGTGGACCGCGTCGTGAAGGTCACGCTCGGCCCGAAACACGGAATGCCAATGATCGTTCATCCGCCGAACGGCCGCTTCGAAGCAATCCCGGTGAAAGGAAACATTCACGAAATGGTCGATCTGACGCGGACGAACCTGACGGTTGTTCGCGTTGCGGCGACGCTGCCGGCAGCCAAAGAGAGCCGATTGCCGGCGACAAGCTAGTACAGACCATGCTCGCTAATGTCGCCTTTCGCTCCGCGAAAAGGCGTTCTTTCGCGGGAGCGAAAGACGACACACGCGAATGCGAAACTTTCTCTCCCCGCCCACTCTCTTCGCGAGGATGCACTCCATGTTGATTTCCCTTTCCGCCGCCCGCCGCGCATTGGCCATGTTCGTCGCTGTAGGTGCCTGCTGTTTGCTCGTCGCCCAAGAAGCGGACAAGCCCAAGGAATTGATTGCCACCTTTCAGGGGCATCAGGAGACCGTCTACGGTGTGGCGCTCAGTGCGGACGGCAAGCAACTCCTGACCGCGAGTTTCGATAAGACCGTGAAGCTTTGGGACGTGGCGAGCGGCAAGGAGATTCGCACTTTTGACGGGGAAAAAGGCCATCAGAATCTGGTGTTGGGCGTGACCTTCGCGCCCGACGGGCAGACTTTCGCAACGGCTAGTTCTGACAACACCGCGAAGATCTGGGACGTGCCTCTCCTGAAGCCGATTCGCGAGACGGCCTTGACGGAAGCCATCACAGCTACGGCGATAAGCCCCGATGCCAAAACCGCGGCCGCTGGCGCGAAAGATGGCTCGATCAAGATTTGGAACCTCATCGACGGCAAGGACTTGTTCACGTTGAAGGGCCACGTCGGCGCAGTAACCGGGCTCACCTATCACCCAGCGAATCCGCTGACGCTCGCATCGGTCGGCGTTGATGGCACGCTTCGCTTCTGGAATCTCGCTGACGGCAAGCCGATCGCCGTGATTGGGGCGCATCCCGGCTCGGCGACGGCGGTGCTGTTCGCGGCCAATGGCAACACCGCTTACACCGCAAGCCTCGATGGCATGGTGAAGACGTGGCAACTGCCGGCCGTGCCGTCGCGGCCGATTCCGCACCCGGATACGGTGCGAGCCATCTCGTTTGCGGCCGATGGCGGCACGATGGTGACCGCGTGTCTCGATAAGAACGTCCGCGTTCATAACGGCGACGGCACGCAGGTACTGCGCACTCTGCCGGCACCGAACCCGGTCATTTCGACTGCCATTTCGGGCACTCTCACCGCCGCCGGAACATCCACGGGCCAACTCCTTGTTTGGGGCAACGACGGCAAGCCGGTTTTCCAAGGCCCGGCACATGTGGGCGAATTGACCGGCCTGGCATTTCATCCCGCCGGCAACCAGTTGGTCACGGTCGGCGCCGATGGCAATCTCTTGGTTTGGGCTTTGCCGATTGCGCCGGCCAAGAGCATCGCTCAGCCCGTTGATGTGAAAGCGGCACTCATAAGCACCGACGGCAAGCGAGTACTAACTGCAAACGCCGACAATCAAGTGCGGGCTTGGGCGACGGCGAATTCGCAGGTTGAGAAGGCCTTTCCGGTCGCCGCAACCGTCCTCGCGCAAAGCGCGGACGGCAATTCAATTGCCACCGCCGGCGCGGACAACATCATCCGCGTTCAGCGCCGCGACGGCACGGGTATGCCGAGTCAACTGCCGAATCAACCCGCCGTCGTATCGCTGGCGTTTCATCCGAACGGAGCGCAATTGCTCGCCGCGCACGCTGATGGCAGCTTGAAACTCTGGGCGCTGCCATTCCCGGCGAAAGACGCCAATCCTGTTTGGGAAGCGAAGATCGTGGGCGTGCGAAAGGTCACGTTTGAACCGAAAGGCAACCAGTTTTTCGCAATCGGAACCGACAAACTCCTGCACGTCGCCGATGCCAAGACCGGCAAGGATCAGAAAGCCCCGCCGGCGCACGATGCGGCGCTCACGGACCTGACTCTGAGCGCCGACGGCGCGCGTGCCGTCACGGCCGGTGAAGACAAAGCTGTGAAGATCTGGACGTTGGCCGACGGCAAAGCCGTCGCAACGATTCCGCTGCCGGGAATTCCGCAGCGCGTCGCGCTATCGCCAAACGGGGCTCGCGTTGCTGTCGCTTATAAAACGGACAAAGGAATCGCGATTGGCGTATTTGATGCGGCCAATGGCAAGCAATTGCAGAGCTTCGAAGAATTGCCAGCGGTCGTTGCCTTGTCGTTCGCGCCCGATAATCGCGGCCTGATCGTTGCTGCCGACAAAGCCGTGCACATGCTCGACGCGGCCGTGGTCAGCACACTGGAAGCTCACAAGGGCGGCGCGACGGGCGTGGCATTTCTTCCAAACGGCCAAGCGATCACCAGCGGCAAGGACAAGACGGTGAAGCAATGGGACCTGGCCGCTGGAAAGGAAATCAAAACCATCGCCACGCTTCCGGACGCGGTCAATGCGGTGACCGTGAGCCGTGATGGCGTCCAAATCGCGGCCGCCGCCGGCAAACTGGCCAAGATTTGGAACGCCGCCGATGGCAAGGAACTGCTGGCCCTGGCTCATCCGGCCGAGGTAATCTCGCTCGGTTTCAACGCCGACCACACCCGGTTGGTCACCGGCACGACCGACAATCTGGCCCGCGTTTGGGATCTAAGCACCGGCAAGGAGTTACAGTCGTTCGGTCACGGAGCGGCAATTCACGGCGTGGCATTCAACCCAGCCAAGCCGGCGAACGTGGTTACGGCCAGCGCTGACAAGACGGCGGCCGTGCACACGATTGCCATCACACGCGCCCTCGTCGCGTCGACCATGC
>JBGQCZ010000521.1:0-4547 GCA_041495645.1 Gemmataceae bacterium
CAGCCAGCGCCCCGGGCCAGCTGAGCCCCGCGTGGATTGCCTGCGCGCCTTCCCCGCTGAATTCAGGCTTGCCGGTGCCCGCCAGCAAACGGAGATTCTGTCCTGGCCCACCCAAGCCTTGCCCCCCCAGCCGCTGGCCGTTCCCCAGATGCAACACCTGGCCGATCGGGTCGTAGGTGTGCTGCACGCTCAACGTCCAGCCACCCAGACCTGGTGCGCGCGCGTCCCAGCCGCCGATCATCTGCTTGTGCTCGCGCCAAATCACAAGCTCTTGGCGCGTCAGGCTGCCGGTGATTTGTTCGCGATTGCCGCTCGTGCCGAATCGCTCCGTGCGATCGTAGACTCCGTCATAGACATAGCCGATCCGCACCGTCGCCATCTGCTTGACCGTCGCCATGCGGCCATCGGCGTCCTTGCCGTCCCACTGGAAGGTGTAGCTTTGGCCGGCCTTGGCCGGAAAATCATCCTTGTGGAAGCGCTGCCCGGCAATCTGCACCTCCAGCTCGACGCGTTTCAGGCTCTGCGGGACCGTGTCCCCAGTGAGCTGGATTCGTATCGATCGCGCCGCCGTGCGGCCCGGAACGCGGTCGCTCCGATAGTGCAGGCGGAATGGTGTGCCGGATATGCGTGCATCTTCCCCCAGGGTCTGGTTCTGGACGCCGACCACGGAATTCCCAGGTATTTCACATGGGGGGCAAATACACTGCTGGCCATCGGAATCCCCCTCCGTCCCGGACTCCGGGGGCCCCCAGCCGAACGGCAGACTGAAGGGCCAGTTCCAGTCACCGTTGCTGAAATGGTGAACGGCGACACGCCAGAGACTTTGGCCGGGCTTGTACTGCTGGGCCAGCTGGCGGCGCTCGGCATCGGTAACGCCTAGCTTGGCCAGCGCCTCGGCGTCGGACGGCCGGTCGTGGCCTTGAATATCGAGCTCTGCCAGGCCGTTTTGCACAGCCAAGAGCTTGACGACGCGCCCGCTTTCGGCAGCTACCCATGCGGCCTGGTCGTTGTCGAAATAGCCTGCAGGGACGGAAATGCCGACCGGAAACTTGAGGAAATTTTCCAGGTAGCAAACAGCCGGCTTGCTCAAGAGCAGGTCCTTGCCGCGGACCTTGATGCCCCCAGCCGTCACTTCGTCGGCGCTGATTTCAAAGCAATAAGTATAGCCGCTGTTGGGCGGCAGGGCGGCGGGCATGGTGGCGGGGCCGCGCGGGCCGACCGTGTACTCGGTGAGGCGGACGTTGAGGGTGGTCAATTCCTTCTTCGTGCCGTCCGGCAGGAACATCTCGGCCTTGGTGCCCTGCGAAATGAACACGGTCGCCTGCCGCTCGCCGTCCTTGTCCTTGACCGGGCTCCCCCGCGCCACCTGGATGGGAGCGTCGGACTTGAGGTCGATGGCCGTGACAGTTTTATCCAGCGGGATCAGCACCACATCGGGCAGCCAGCTGTAGTCCTGCCAGGGGGCGTTGATAAAGCGGCACAGAGGTAAGAAGCCTTCTTTTTGATAGTGGATGCAAAGTAGCCCGCCGCCATTGACGACGAGGTTGAAGGCGCCCTCCCCTTGGCTCTGCGTGTGGCCGAATTCGGGATGATGGGCGACGTGGACCTTGACACCTTCGAGCGGTTGCCCATCGCGGCTGAGCACGCGCCCCTTGAGGACCGCGGCGCGCTGGGCGACGATGGTGTTTTCCTTGACGCCGACCTGCTTGGCATCCTTGCCCTGATAATAATGCGCTGTGGCCGCGGCCAACGATACGGGCGCAGGCTCGAATACCGGCGGCTTGGATTCAGCCGTCTGGCTCTCATTATCCTTCGGCTTGTCAACGGGCGCCGGCCCGGGTTTGGCAGGCCAAAAAGTGTAAGTGAGCCAGGCCGCAACAATCAAGACACTCGCGCCCCCGCAGATGGCCAACATCGCGCGCTTGTTCATGGCAACCTCCAGGGAAGGATTCTCTCACACGCTCTTGTACGGGGGCTGTGACACTTTTTCGGGAACGAATTGCGACGAAAAAGCGGCGCTCCGACCATTCACGCCGGCTTTCGCGGCAAGATTACCCTCGAAATCATCAACCACGGCTCGTCGCAATTGGAAGTCCGGCCCAACGAACGCAAATTGTGCCAACTGTTTTTCGAACACGTCAGCGCCATCCCGCGCCGCGGCGGCAGCCGCACCTTCTCCAACCAAAGCACGCCCCTCGGCACGCCTCGCCGACAACGCTAGGTTCCGCTCAGGCGATGGTTGGTCTCGAGTGAGCGAGGCAACAAAGAGCACTTGCCTTGGAGTGCGGGCTGCGGGAGAATGCTGACATGGCTCGAACCACACAACAACTTGAAGCGCGAGTGGAGCGGCTCGAAAAGCAACTCGCGGAACTCAAGGACGCCATCAGCGCCAAGCCGGGCAAACCCTGGTTCCAAGAGATTGTCGGCAGTTTCAAAAACGACAAAGCCTTCGCCGAGATCATCCGCCTCGGCCGGCTCATCCGCCAGGAAAAACTGAAGAGGTGACCGCTCGTGCCCGTGCTTCCCGACACGGACCACCTGTCCATTCTCCAATGGGAAGAACAGCCTGCCTGCGACCGGTTGCTCAAACGACTAAACCAATTCGCGGCGGATGACGTGGCAACGAGCATCGTCAGTTTTCAGGAGCAGATCCAAGGCGGGCTGGCCTATCTTAACCGCGCACGCAAGCCCGAACAGGTCGTCGCTGCATACGGTAAATTGGAAACCATTTGGCGCTGGTTTCTGAAGATGAATGTCCTGTCATACACCGCCGAGGCGCAAGCCCACTTCGTCGAGCTGAGACGCCAATGTCCACGCCTCAAGACCCAAGACCTTCGCATTGCCAGCATTGCCGTGGCCACTGACGCGACCCTCCTGAGCCGCAATCTCCGCGACTTTCGCCAAGTTCCCGGGCTCTCCGTTGAAGATTGGACGACATCCTGAACCGCTCCGTACTTGGCACTCCGCACTTCGTACTGAGTACTGAGTACTCGGTACACCCGTCACCAACCACGACATTTTGTTTACGCCGCAGGCGTTGCAGACTCAAAGCCCAAGGTCGCGAGCTTGCGAGCGCACCCTGGGTGACGTTGGCATGAAATGACCGACCGGTTCGGCGAAGCCGAACCGGCTCGAATTGCAACAAGTCAGCGCCATCCCGCGCCGCGGCGGCTCACGAGAGAATAGTGCAATTCTTGCTCTTATACTCGGCGAACCCCTGATCGAAGGTCACCAACTGAATTCCCGCTGCCTCAGCAAATGCGGCCAGATAGGCGTCGTTCCATACCTTCGGTGAAAAGAACCGGCTTTGAGTGTGGTTTCGCCAAATCGTTTCAACGTTGTCAGGCTCTTCCTTAAACAAGATGCGCGGATCGGTCAGGAGTGAATCATAAAGCCGCCACGCCTCGTTCAGCGACACCGCCTCCTTGGCAAATGCCTTCGCATTGGTCGCCAATCGCAAGAAGCCCTGCTGCGTCATGCGGCAAAACGAAAACGGACCGTTTGCCGAAGCGTTAAGCCAAGCTTTCGCGGCGACATGGTGGAAATGAGATTCAAACGTCAACGCGAGCCACAGATTGACGTCAGGCAGAAACATCGTCGTTTTCCAAAAGCGCCGCGACGTGCTCGGCGGTCAATTGTACGCTGCCCGGATGTTTCGACCGCACCAACGGAAAATCGACCCGGTGCGTCTTTTGGCCTGATTCAACAGCAGGCGCAGCCGGATATGTGACGGCAACTTCGCTGCCTTCAGGCAACGTTGTCTGGCCGTTCAACACGACGACACCATTTTGTACTCGACCACGAATGACCATGCCTTGATTATCGAGCGATTATCGTCCCGAATCAAGTCCGAACAATAACCATTACTCCGCACTCCGTTCTCGGTACTTCGTACCGGGTACCTCGTACTCAGTACTTCCAAACGTCACCAGCCACGACATTTCCTGTACGCCGCAGGCGTTGTAGACTCAAAGCCCAGGGTCGCCAGCTTGCGAGCGCACCGTGGGTGACGTTCCCATGAAATGACCGACCGGATCGGCGAAGCCGAACCGGCTCAATTTGCAACAAGTCAGCGCCATCCCGCGCCGCGGCGGCAGCCGCACCTTCTCCAACCAAAGCACGCCCCTCGGCACGCCTCGCCCACAGCGCTTGTCATTTCAGCGGCAGATAGCGGACTTGGCCTTCCCATTCGTTTTCGAGACTGCATTCGACGAGTAGCAGGATTTCGTCGATTGCTACCCCGATCGGCACGTTTCACGCAACTTCGAATACGCCCGGCATCGGCTGGCCTTGGCGAACGCAGTCGTGCCGCGAGCCGGAGCATGGCCTTCACCCCGAATGTCGCCGGGCCAACAGTCGCTCGCGCACTCCGATTGGACTGAACTGCCGCTCATTTTCGCGGCGAACTGAAGTGGTCCCCAAAAGTCGGACAACCGATTAAGCTATAAATCGGTGGTCCACGGAGGGGATCTTGATGGCACGGAAACGCAAGGCACACGGTGCGGCATTTAAGGCGACGGTGGCGTTGGCGGCGGTGAAGGGCGACC
>JBGQCZ010000522.1:0-4545 GCA_041495645.1 Gemmataceae bacterium
GCGCGGCCCGGTGCGCCCCCCCCTGTTGTGTCCCAAAAAATTTGGGGGGCCCGCCCGGGGGCGTTCGCGCCGGCCCCCCCCCCACCCTACTGGTCCCGCTTTATTCCAAGCGTTTCGCCGCCTCGCGGTCGCGTTTGGCTTTTTCCATATCGCCCTTATCCTCGTAGGCCCGAGCGCGTTCGCGCAAGGGAGCGGGATCGAACGGGTCCAGTTCGGCGGCGCGAGTGAAATCGCCAAGGGCTTTGTCCCAGTCGCGTTGGTCCATCGAAATCAGGCCGCGCTGGAAATAGGCCGGGCCGTGGTTCGCGTCCAGCCAGATGGCTTCGTCGGCGTCGGCCACCGCCTTCGCCAGTTCCTTTTTCCGCCGCCACGCTTCGGCCCGAACAACCAACGCTCGCACGCACTTAGGATCGATCTTCAGCGCTCGATCGCAATCCTTTAGGGCATAGTCGGGCTTGTCGCGATCCATTTGCAGCAAGGCCCGCTGCGCATATGGCACGGCGCATTGCTCCGGTGTCGCTTGCCGCAATGCCGTTTGCATCGCGGTCCAGGCCTTGGCGCTTTCGTTGCGCCGCCGGTAAAGGTCGGGCAGATCGGTCAGCGCACCGGTGTGAGTTGGGACCAGCCGCAGCGCTTCTTGAAAGTCGGCGAGCGCCGCGTCATTCTGGCGAATCCGCATGCGTCGCTGGCCGCGGCCGTGAAACTCGTCGGCCGTCTTCGGGTCCCACTTCGCGCGATTCGCTTCGAGAAAGCCGCGAATCTCCGCTAGCTCGATGGCGTAATTGACTTGCTGTTCCGGCCCGTCCTTGCCGCCGGCCACCGCGACCAGGCGGCCCTTCGCATCGACGATCGGCCCGCCGCCGTCGTTGGCGCTGCCCGGTCCCTGCAAGACCAACACGCCCGCCTGACCGTCTTCCTTGATCGATGAAAGTTGGATTTTTCCCGCCTGACGCACGCTCAAGGCGGTGTACAACCAAAGCGCATCGATGCCGTTTGGATTGCCGACCGAATGCAACCCGTCGCCCGGCCGGGCCGAATCCGCCGCAAATGCGATCTCCAGCGTGCCCGCCGGCAGCGATTCGGCTTCCAGCAGCGCGAGATTGCGGCGCGTGTCGCGCACGATCACGCCGGCCTTCACGCGAGCGATGTCCTTGTAGGCCGCGGCTTCGGAAATGACCCGTCCCTTTTCGAACTTCGGAAACACGAGTTCCACGCGCTCGTGCGGACCGGCGGCTTGCGCCGTGGTCAACAGGATTCGCCGCGACTTGTCGATCACGAACCCGCTCGACCGCGATAGCGATGACGGCGAATGGACCAGCACAACAGCTCGCACCAGTTGACCGTACGCATCCGCATCGGGTCTCTTCGGATCGGCGGGGCGCGGCGGCGTGTCCGGGTAGAGAAAAGCTCTCACTTCCGTCACATCGATCGCGGTTGCGGTTCGTTCGGCTTGCCAGAGAATCGCGCTGGTCACGCCAATCAGTTCACCGCGATCATTGACGGCAGGCCCGCCGCTGTCGCCCTCGTTTATCGGCGCTTGTAGTGCGAGTAACCGGCAGCCCTGGGCCAACCGCCGCGTCCGCCACGGGTAGCCGTCCTCGCTACGGTACACGCCGCGAACGCGCCCCGATGTGTAACTCCACATTTGCTCGAGATCGCGGCGATTGCCGAGGATGTGAACGCGCTCGCCGGCCGATGCCGACTGCGAGGCCAACGGCACTGCCTTGGCCGTCGCGGGGACCGAGGTCAGTTCGATGAGCGCGAGATCGCGGTTCGGATCGCGGCGCAGCACCTTGCCTTCGATCCGCCATTGCCGCATGTTCGTGACGTATTCATCCCGCTCCGCGAGCAGGCGGCCGTCGCGCCACACCGGGAACAACACATCGGCAGACTTGGAATCGCCCACGACGTGATAATTGGTGACGAGCCATTTCCGCGCGGCATCGACGAGCCAACCGGTCCCGCGTCCTTCCGCTCCCGCGACGACCCAAGCACAGGATGGAACGAGGCGCTCGTGAATCTCGCGGCCCGACGGCGGTTCAGCGGCCGGCAATTGCAAAACGACAGCCACGGTGCAGATGACGGCGCCAATCAAACGCGTTGTCCTGGGCACGACAACCCTCCGCACCTCACGCTTTCATTGCGGATTGTACCAAAACGGGCGTTCCTCTCGGGCATCACGATGTCGCGGCGGCCATTTGTCGAGATCGCGACAAGGCAAGCCGCACGATCAATACGCCGGACAGCGCAAACGAGAGCAACGGCAGGAGCCAGTGCCACGCGCCGTGGCCGGGTTGCGCCATCAGAATGATCCAAGTGATTGCCAGGCCGGCCCGCGGCAGCCATGGCCAGCGGCGGATCGCGCCCGTCACCATGAGGACCGAGACAACAACCACGCTCGCCACCGAGAGCAATTCCGATCCGAATGGGTTTTCACCCAGCAGGGCAGTCCAAACGGGTGTCAGCGCGACGGCCATTACCAATGCGATTGCCGTGGTCAAAGGCAAGGTGATTTCCAGATACGGCACGATGGAACGGGAAAAGCCGCCCGCACGGCGCATCAAATAGCCGGCGGCGATTGTCCCGCACAGAGCGAGCGAGCCGGCCGTCAGCAACGACACCAGCATTCCTGCCCAGATCGAGTGAGCGCCGCCCGCCACTTGATCGGAAACAATCTTCGGCATCAACTTCTGCCCGCGTTCGTTTGGCTCGACCCGCTCCAGATCCGGATACTGTGCGGCCAGCTTTTGCGAGGGATGGTCTGCTTTCAAGCCGGGTGCGGCCGGCGTCGGAACTCGAACCGAGTCGCCCAGGAGCGTCAAATCGGAAATCGACGGCACCACAACAAGCGCCAACACCACCGGCCAGCCAATGCAGGTGACGAAGGCGGCCAGCGTGCAAGCCAGAGCCGTTGTGAGACCGGCCGACAAATCCGCCCAAACATCGCGCGATTTCACCAGCCAAACGGCGAGCGCGCCGGTCGCGACCGGCGCTGCCAGGCCAACGATTAGGGCGAGCAAGGAAAGCCACCCGGGCAATTCCGGGCCCGTCGCGATCAACGGCGGGTCGAGACTTGGATAATCGGCGTAGGTCAGCGCAACGTTCCGGCAAAGCGGCTCAAGCGATTCCAAGGCCGCGAGGCCCGATAGGGACCCGCCCAACAAACCCGCCGCCACTGGGCCGAAGGTCACCCGCAATTTCTGCCACAGGCACGAAACGCCTTCTTGAGGACTCGATACGCATTCGGTTGAGTTCATCGCTCGCTCCGGAAATTCGCCGATCGTCTGACGGACGAGCAAGCATAGCTCACTCCGACGCTCCGACGCGGCGGCCGAAATGCGGAGGAGGCCGAAGCGCAGCGAGGCAGGCCTCGCGCCTCGCTGCGCTTCGGCCTCCTTCGCAGTTGGGCTTCTGTGGTTAGCCTTTCTCTCAGGGGCGCTTGGCGATGATTCGCATCGCGGGTAAGACAAGCGTCCCGCGCCAAACGTGCTCGTCGCCCTTGGGAACTTGGTCCTCGGCCGGATCGACCACGAATGTGCCCGAGAGGAAGTACTCTTTCGGGTCGTCGTCATTGATCACCCAGAGCCTGTTCAGTTCCGGCGAAATGGCCATCGCCTTGGGCCGGTGAATGCCGAACGGACTGGCTCGCAAACGAACCGTCGCGTCGGTGGGCAGCCGCACCCATTCCGACCTGGGCACCGCGCCTCCGAACGGATACCCGGTCGGCTTGACGATCTGCTTGTCTTTGTCGCGCATTTCGCATTGCAGCCCGCCCTTGTATTCGGGGCGGAAATCGGTCTTCGCCAAGTCGCAGAAGAGCCGCATCCCGTTGCCGATGAACTCGCACGCGTCCTGCAACTCCACGTACACCGCAAATTCGCGACGCTCGTCGCTGACGCGCTTCTCGCACAACACCAGCCGGCCGCGCACTGCGTACCCGCGGTTGTCCGCAACCGGCTTCGACCATGCGCCTTCGGCAACGACCTTCGGCCCCTCCGCCGCGCGACCGGTCGCGCACACGGCGAGTAATGCCAGCGTCAGAAAAACGGCGGATAGCTTGGCCATACGAAAGTCCCCAACTGGATAATGCGCGATCGAAGCCATTTGAATCTCATCTGCGAAATCAGCGTAATCTGCGAATACGGTCTTTCTATCGCACTCAAGGTAACGTAGGCAATTGGTCGAGTCGATAATCCGCATGTGCCAACGCTCTCCCATCGTCGGCAGGGCGACGAGCGTCCGCCGGCTCAGCGTCGACGCTTTTCGACGTCGGATCGGCCAGGGATCGCCGCCATCGATCTGTCAGAACTGCCATTAGTCATGAGGACGCCGGAATCCTTCGGTAGGGCCGGTAACAGAAACAAATATGCCGGATTACGAACGCGAGGGTAGTGGTTCCCGCTGAACTTGGCGGCTTGAACCACACCTCCCGGACCGTACAAACGCTATAGTTGCTTAGTCCCAGAGGCGGGTCGATGACCGAGAGGCGATTCACGCTGCATTCGATCCGCACCAGCAAGCAGGGTCAGCAGATAAACGTCGGCA
>JBGQCZ010000523.1:0-4544 GCA_041495645.1 Gemmataceae bacterium
ATGGTCGAGTACGAAAAGGACGGCAAGAGCTATGTGCTGATCAGCAATACGTCACGCGGTGTGATCAGACTCGCGAAGGATGATATCGCCAAGGCCGATCAGATTCCCGAGGAACAAGTTTCTCGACAGAAGGTCACCGCCGGACCCAAGTACGAGACCATTTTGAAGCCCACCGACGGCGAGGCGCGCGTGGACCGGCTGAACGACGCGATGGTTGTGATGTTAGTGAAGGCCAAGAGCGGAACCGTCGACCTGAAATCGGTGGAACTGCCGTGACCAGAGTGGTTTCGACTCTCGCGAAGCCCAGCCGAACGTTCGGCTGGGCTTTGTGCGCACTAGTCTCCTTGGCCGCGGGTCGATCCGCTGCCGATCCGATCGTCAAATTCCAGCCGGCCAAGAAGGGGCAGCTGCTGGTTGTTGAAGTCACTGGATTGTCCAAAGCGGAAATGGACCGTCTTCGCCAGTCGCCCAACGGCGAATTGGCGGCGCTGCTCGCTGTCCGCGTGGACGGCGCCAAGTCGGCGATGCTCGGCACCTACCGCGTCGAGAAGGACCGGCTGCGCTATGAATCGCGATTTCCGGGTTCACCGGGAGTGACCTATCGAGCCGAATTCGATCCGTCGCAGGCCCCTATTCATGGCAACGCGCGTCTCGTGGCGGCATCCGCCACCGTTCCCAAGCCGTCCGGGGCTGCCACAACCGAACTGGCAAAGGTCTATCCGACGCGCGATCGATTGCCCGAGAATCAATTGAAATTCTATCTGCACTTTTCGGCGCCGATGAGCCGCGGCGACTCCTACTCGCATATTCGATTGCTGGATGACAAGGGTAAGGAAATCAACACGCCGTTTCTCGAGCTCGGCGAGGAACTCTGGGATGCCGACACCAAACGATTCACGCTGCTCTTGCATCCGGGCCGGGTCAAACGCGGCTTGCAATTGCGCGAGGACCTCGGACCGGTTCTGGAGGAAGGCAAGAGTTATTTATTGGTGATCGATGCCAAATGGCCCGATGCCGAAGGAAATCCGCTAAAAGTCGAGTTTCGCAAGTCGTTTTCGGTCGGAAAGCCCGACAACACACAGCCGGATCCAAAGACTTGGACTTTGGAGCCGCCGACAGCGAGCAAGTCCGAACCACTCACTGTGGGCTTTCCGAAACCGCTCGATCACGCCCTGTTGCAACGCGTTGTTCGAGTCCAAGACGCCCGGGGGGAAATTGTGGCCGGAACGGTAAAGATCACGAATGAAGAGACGCGTTGGCAGTTCACGCCGAACAAGCCCTGGCAATCGGGAAATTACCGGCTGGTAGTCGAAGTCATTTTGGAAGACTTAGCCGGGAACAGCATCGCCCGGCCGTTCGAGGTAGATATCGTTCAGCCGTTGCCGCAGCCGGATCGAGGAAAAACGGTTTCACGTGAGTTTGAAGTGAAATAGCACGCTCGCGGCTTGCGCGCAAAGCGGCGAGCGGTCTAAGGACGATTCAGGAACCGTGCTTGAATTCCGGGCCCTTCAATAATCGGCGTCGCGTCCCAGAATCGGATGAAGTTGTCGTCGTTGGACGAGACCAGCATTTTGCCGTCGGGGCTGAAAACCAGACAGCGCACGTCGTCGGTGTGGCCCTTCAGCGTCAGTAGTAGTTCGCCGCGGCGCGGCTCCCATACCTTCACCGTCTTGTCTTCGCTTCCCGAGACCAAGCGGCTGCCATCCAGGGTAAACGCCAGGCACCAAATGCTGAGATCGTGGCCCGACATTTCCCGGAGCATTTCGCCCGTTTGAACGTTCCACGTGCGGATTTGCACCGGGAATTCGGACCGGCCGCGGTTCTGATTCGCAGTGGCTAGTGTAAGGCCGTCGGGGCTGAACGCCACGCAGGAGGTTTTCGTGGCATGTGCGCGAATTGAATTCACCAAGCGACCGGTCGCCGGTTCCCAAATGTGAACCATTCCTTCGCGGTCACCCGTAGCGACCAGCTGTCCATTCCGGCTGAATGCTCCGGCCAGCACTTCTCCCTTGTGTGCCGTGAATTCCTTTGTTGACTCGCGTGTTTCGGCGTCCCAAATCGTCGCCAGCCCGCCATCGCCCACCGTGAGTAATCGCTTGCTGTCGGGACTGAACGCGACGCAGTCGATGAATACCTTGATCGGAATCTCACCGAGGGGCTTTCCGGAGACTGCGTCCCAGAGTGCAACGCCTCGGCGGCCTTCGTAGCCGACCGCAAGCTTGGCGCCATCCGGGCTGGCGGCCAAACAAGCGATTCCAGCCGGACAAACGATCTTGTGGATTTGCTGGCCGTTGCTCATGTCCCAGACAATGAGTTGACCATCACCGCTGCCGGAGGCCAGCCACTTCATTTCCGGGCCGAAGGCCACTCCCGGTGTCCACTCGCGGCCGGAATTGGTGAACAGACTGGGAGGGCCATCACTCGTGGCATTCCACAACTTCAAGTTGCCGTCCGCGCCAACCGACGCAACGCGTTGACCATCGGCGCTAATCTGCGCGAGACTGATTGCGCGCGAGTGCCCGACCAATGTTACGACCGGTTGTTGCGTGGCAACGTCCCATACTTGCAAGAGCCGATCCGATCCGGCCGTGAGGATCCGTTGGCCATCGGCGCTAAAAACGACATTGGTGATGAATCCATGATGTGCGGAGAGCTTTCCGAGGTTGCCGCCGTGCTTGTCCCACAGATGCACGTCTTCGCCGTCGCGCACGCCAAAAACGTCGCCCTTGGGACTCGCGCAAATGCCGTGTCCGAAGGTGCCTTTGGCAGAAAATTCCCGGATCGTCTTGCCGGAGGTCGAGTCCCAGAAGGAAAGCGGAACGTCTCGCCGTATCAGCACGATTTGCGCCGATTCCGGCACGAACGAAGCATCAATATAGCTCGGTTCGTCAGGCGGCGTCGCGCGCGACCAGTCCGGTCGGCCGGCTTCCAGATCGCGGACCTCGACCCGTCCGCCTTGCCATTCTTCGTCGCCTCGCTTCGCTTTGAGCTCTCCGCTCGTGACGACCAGTTTCTTCGCGTCCGCCCGGAAGGCCAACCGCAATGGTTCCGAGTTTGGGAATAGCCACGAATGAAGGAGGTTGCCGCTCTGCACATCCCACACGCCAATGGCATGTGCCGCGTTGTCCACGGCGGTGGGGAGGCGGCAGTCCGCCGCGACCAACTTGCCGTCGGAGCTGAACTCGCCGCGCCATATCGTCGCATCATGTGCAATAGCGCCTTCACACTTCAGCAACACGTCGCGAACGACTTCGCCCGATCCTACTCGCCGTGAGACGATCCGGCCTGCCGACGTGAGGGTTGCCAGGTTCCGGCGATCGGGCGTAAATGTCAGCGCCACGATTTCACCCGGACTGAGCTTCACGGTCGCCGCGCTGCCTTCGACGTGGCGGCGAAGGTAGTTCCACTCCCACGAACGCAACTCCGGTTTGCACTGTTCGAGCAATTCCAATGCCTTGCCGGCGTCTTGCGTCAAATACTCGCGCTCGGCCTGATTGAGCTTGGATAAGTAATCGGCCCATTCCGCGAGATTAACGGCTCGCTCGGCGCGCGTCTGCGCGGCCGTTGCGGCCAATCGTTCACGTTCCAGATCTTGCTGCAGTTGGCTCAACTCCGCGCCGCGTTGTTCCACTTCCTCCCAGGCCGCATGCGCGCCACGCCACTGAAAAATGATCACCGCGTTGGACACAATCAGGCAGGCGATCATCGCAAACGTCAACAATGCCACAGCCGGGTGCCGCCGCGACCATTTCCAGGTTCGTTCGAACGGACCCACCGCACGGGCATTGATGGTTCGGTCTTCGAGCATGCGGCCGAGATCTTCGGCCATCTCGGCGGCGCTAGGATAGCGGCGATGCCGTTCTTTCTCCAAACACTTCAAACAGATGGTTTCGAGATCGCGCGGCACCTTGGGCTGAAAGTTTCGCGGCGGAACCGGATCCTTCAGCCTAACCCGCATGAGCGTTTCCATGGGCGAGCCGCCCTGAAACGGCGGCTGGCCGGTCAGCAATTCGTACAGCACCGCGCCGAGCGAATAAACATCGGCGACAGGGCCCACCAACCCGGGGTCGCCGTCGGCCTGTTCTGGCGCCATGTAATTCGGCGTCCCGATCACTTCGCCGGGGCGCGAGTACGTATCCTGCGAGCCCTTGAGTTTGGCTAAACCAAAGTCGGTTATCTTGGGCACGCCCAGCCCGGTGATGAGTACGTTCCCCGGCTTGATATCGCGATGAATGATGCCGCGCTGGTGGGCAAACTCGACGGCCAACGCCAAGGTGCGCACCAATTCGGCGGACTGGCGTGGGGTAAAGGTCTTTTCGGCGAGCGATTGCAACAGGCTTCTGCCTTCGACATATTCCAATGCCAGGAACGGCAGGCCTTGGTGTTCGCCGACCTCGTAGATTTGGACGATGTTGGTGTGTTGCAGCCGGGCCACGGCTTCCGCTTCGCCACGGAATCGGGCCAGCGTGGATGGGCAGGCATGGGCCCCCGATAGGATCATTTTCAGGGCTACCGGCCGCTTCAACCGCGTGTCGAGGGCGCGA
>JBGQCZ010000524.1:0-4542 GCA_041495645.1 Gemmataceae bacterium
GCTCGGCAGGAGCCTCGCCCACACGACCCCGCAGCAGAGGAAGGATAGGCGGCGGCAAGTCAGAGTCGAGAGTTTGCTCCGGTCACTTGGCGGCGACCGGTATCGCATTCGACGGGGCTTTCAGCGTTTTCAGGAACGCGACCAATGCGGCCTGTTCGTCACGAGTCAGTTTCTGATAGGCATCGCGAACGGGCTTGGCATCGCCGCCATGCCGGCCGATTGCGGATTCGAGCGTGGACGCGCCGCCGTCGTGCATGTAGGGCGCCGAATCGGCTACGCCCCAGAGCGGGGGAGTCTTCCATTCATCGGGATGCGGGCGGTCCGGCGGCAGCGGCAAATCCCGGCCAGGGGGACCGTACGAGGATCCACCGCCCGCGTTCTGATCCACAATTCGATGCAGCAGGAAATCGCTGTATACGCCTCTTACGCCCCCGATGTCCGGCAGGTGGCAGACGGCACAGCCAACCTGCTTGAACAATTCCTTCCCCTGAACCGCTCGCGCGTCGCCCAAATCAACCTCGGCAGGCCGCGGCAACGTGTCCACGAACGCCACCAACGCCCGGAATTGTTTACGATTCAAATCCGCGTCCTCAACGGTGTAATCCGGTTGGGCCAGCGACCGTGCTTGCTCCGCTTTCGGCGTGCCGAGCCCCAATTCGTTGGAGCAGGCGGCCGCTACGAACTCGTCGAGCGTGGCGAATTGGGCTTTCCAGCCGAATTTTCCGATTCTTCCATCCGGCAGGACTCGAGAACGGCCCGCCGGAATCGTATCGAATTCGAGCTTCATTTCGCGCAAGGCGCCGCTGATGAGGTTGCCGCGGCGGTTGCTCGAGATCGCTTTCGGTGAAATGCGATCGATCCAACCAGCGCCAAACAGTGCCGTTGATTGAACTGAACCGTGTTGAAGCGGATCGACGTCCGCGACCATGTAGCTGCAATGGCCTTCAACCCGTGTGCCGCCCTTGATCACCGGGAATCGATTGCGCACCAATTCAAAGCTCTCGGTAAATCTCGGATCGCTGGCGTTGGCGTGGATCGTGCCTTCGTGGAATTCACCGTCGCGTGAGTTCGCCAGGACCGTGAAAGTACTCACGTTGTGGCTGTTGTCGCCGCCGCCGCCAACCCCGCCCTGATTATGGCAGGCCACGCAGGACTTGTCGTTGAACACCGGGCCAAGCCCGTCGCCATGTGCGAGCGGATCGTTGGGCTGCCATTCGTGCATGAACAGCTCATACCCGGCTTGTTTCGTGGAAGCGCTCGCATACGGACCGAACATGACCGGCAATCCGGGCGAGAAAGTCCACGCCAGGCCCAAGCCCAGCACGACCGCCAATCCCAACGCGAACCATTTCCGTTGCTGGTGTAAAGGAAGCTTGCGCATGGCCATGAGCCTCAAAGACACGTGACGGGAAGACATGGCAACCAAGAAAAGGATACCCGGAAGCGACCCGGTTCGCAACAGATAACCGCAATTCGCGCGCGTTTTGGTAGGCAGCTCCAAAATCTGTAGGGTGGGTCGAGACCGGGCTCTCAGGCCCGGTCGAGGCCCACCATTCGCGCGCCAATGGTGGGCTTCGCCCTCGCTTTCAGCTCGGGACTCGACCCACCCAGGGTGGGTCGAGACCGGGCTCTCAGGCCCGGTCTCGGCCCACCCTACAAACTGCAGACTTTCCGGTTATTCTTCGGATTCTGGCGCGGGGAAGGAATCACGATGGTCGGCTTCAAATTTCAAACGTGCCGCGATCGCGCCGGCGCCGCCGCCGCATACCAATTGGATGGCAGCGAAGCCGACGAGCAGCAAAACGATTTCAATTCCTTCGTCGGCGTACGTTCCGCCAATTGTCGGGCACACTACCACCGCGAAGACTAGAATTACGCCGGGCCAGAGACCGGCATAGAAACCAGACCAGCCTGCCTCGGACATCGACGGCGCTGTCTTTCCACGCAGCCGACCGACAAGAATGCCTACGATCAGCACAAATGGAAGCGTCAGCCCCACGCATTGGGGGAACGCCATGTAGAACATCTCTCCAATCGAAAGAGAACGTGCAAAGAGCGGAAGAACCGTGGCCATAGCGAACTCCCGATCTGGAACTAATGTGTCTGTTTCCGAGGCGTTCGCGTCGGGCCGATATAACGCTTCGAGTTCAAGTTGATTCTCGGTCACCGCACGCGCGCTCGATGAATTCACTGTTCGAGCGTATTTTGCCAGCGCGCCGCGTTCGCCAATCCAATTGTGCGCGGCTTGGCACTTGCAGAAGGCTCGGCGGGCGCCGTGCCGTCCCGGGTTGAGAGACTGGTGGTGTCTCAGTTTGGTTCGTGGTGACCGCCTTTAGGCGGTGTTTTCCGAACCCGCTAAAGCGGGTCACTACAAACTGATAGACCCACCGAGAGACTGCTGACGTTGCATGGTGATTGGAACGGATGTATACTTAGTGTGGGTTTCGGCTCGTCCGCTCTTCGTGCGCCCATTTCCTTTGAGAACAATCGTGGAAGCACCGATCCAGAACACCGAAAAACTAAGACTGGCTCCGGCCAATCATGCGCCGGTCGCTCGTCTTGCGCGGGTAGGCCGGAGCCAGGCGCACACCACCGCTCGAAAAACAACAAAAACAACAATTTGTTTGCGAGCTAGTCGCGCGCGCGGCAAGTCTGGTCAATTCAAGGACTTGCGTCAGAATCACTGCCGGGTGGACCAAGGTCAAATGTTGTTTTTTGTTGTGCTGGTTGATGACCTCTGTTCATCCCGTCACGGCTCCTTCGCTCGCCGACTTCACCGTGCGTGCGTACTTCGCCAGCACGCCGCGCTCCGTCCTCAGCGCCGGCTGCTTCCAGCCGGCTTTGCGTTTGGCCCATTCGGCGTCGCCAAGCTCGGCATCGACGCGCTTCGCTTCCGCGTCGATGGTGATGCGGTCGCCGTCCTTGAGCAACCCGATTGGCCCGCCGGTCCAGGCTTCGGGGGCGATGTGGCCGACTACCAAGCCATGTGTGCCGCCGCTGAAGCGGCCGTCGGTAATGAGGCCGATCTTGTCGCCGAGGCCTTGGCCGATGAGCGCGGCGGTGACTGCCAGCATCTCGCGCATTCCGGGTCCTCCGACCGGACCCTCGCCGCGCACAACCACCACGTCGCCGGGTACGATTTTCTTGGCCTGAATTGCAGCGAAGCAGTCTTCCTCGCAATCGAAGACCTTGGCCGGGCCAGTCATCTTGTACGACTTCAAGCCGGCGACCTTGGCCACGGCGCCGTCGGGCGCCAGGTTGCCGCGCATGATGACGAGGTGCCCGGTCGCGTGGAGCGGTTTGTCGAGGGGCATGACGACGTGTTGTTTGCGAGCGTACACGCTCTTCACGTCTTTGAGGTTTTCAGCCAGCGTTTTGCCGGTGACCGTGACGCAATCGCCGTGGAGGAAGCCGGCATCGAGCAGCGCTCGCAGAATCGCGGGCGTGCCGCCGACGCGATGAACGTGATTCATTTCGAATTTGCCGCCGGGCTTCAAATCCGCCAGATGCGGCACCTTCGCTCCCAGCCGGTCAAAGTCTTCCAACCCCCATTTGACCTGCGCCTCATGCGCGATCGCCATGAGATGCAGTACCGCGTTGGTCGATCCGCCCAAAGCCAACACGAACGTGTAAGCGTTTTCGAGCGACTTGCGGGTGATGATGTCGCGCGGGCGAATGTTGTTTCGAACGAGATTGATCAACGCCTGACCCGCTTGATAGGTTTCGCGTTCCTTGGCGGCCGACACGGCGGGGTAGCTCGCATCGTACGGCAACGACATGCCCATCGCCTCGATGGCCGAACTCATGGTGTTGGCGGTGTACATGCCGCCGCAAGACCCGGCGCCGGGGCAGGATTCGCATTCGATCTTGTACACGCCCTTCTCATCGAGCTTGCCCGCCTGTTGCCGGCCGACTGCTTCGAAAATCGAAACGATGTCCAGATCTTCGCCTTCATCGCCGGTGCCCGGCAAAATGCTGCCGCCGTAAACAAAAATGCCCGGCACGTTGAGCCGGGCCAACGCCATCACGCAGCCGGGCATGTTCTTGTCGCAGCCGCCGATGGCGATCACGCCGTCGTGGTTCATGCCGCCGGAAACAACTTCGATGCAATCGGCAATCACTTCTCGCGAGACGAGGCTATAGCGCATGCCTTGGTGGCCCATCATAATGCCGTCGCTGGCCGTGGGGGCGCCGAAAACTTGCGGCACGCCGCCCGCGGCGCGAATGCCTTCAATCGCTTTGCGGACCAGACGATCGAGGTGGGCGTTGCACGGGGTGATATCGCTGTGCAGGTTCGCGACGCCGACCATCGCCTTGCTGAAGTCCTCGTCGAGAAAGCCGACAGCCCTGAGCATGGCGCGATTGGGAGCGCGGCCCGGACCGCCGGTGGTGAGCAGACTTGGACGAGACGGATTGGTTGGCATGTGAATCTCCAATGTACCGACGAGCGAATCACAGTTGAGGAAATGAAAAACGACGGCGATGGGCAATCCCGGCTGACTACAACCTGTGCCGACTCGAATTGCCGAATTTCCGCCGCAC
>JBGQCZ010000525.1:0-4541 GCA_041495645.1 Gemmataceae bacterium
CGCGTTTCAACCCGCAGTACCACCACCACCACCACCACCACTTTCCCAACGATTTGTTTGAGGTGCTCGGGGGGGCGTCGGAGCTTGGCTTGGCGTAAGGAGTTAGGGCTGAACCCCAACATTGCCGCACACCGCCGATAGTTTGGTTTAGTTTGGTTTTGAGTTGTTTTTGTAGTGTGCTCGGAGGTGTGCTTTGAGGTCGCCGTTCATGTCACCGGATGATGCCTTAAGGGTTTTCCGCGGCAAGCATGCCGCGCGGGGCTAATCACGGCCGAGCGGGTTTGAAGATTCCGTGGGGGACATCCATGCCGCCGATCATGTTGCTCGAGAACATCGTTCCCTCATCTCAACCAAGATCAACGATGGCCGGATGCCCCGTGTGCGCGGGCCCAGTTTGCGATTCGCGCGGTCTTAGTCGCTGCTTACGCTGTCAATTCGTCTATTGCACGGCATGCGAAGGCGAACATGCCGAAATCCATGACCGAAGCAACTCGGACGGATGATTTCGCTGTCCGTCATGTCAACAGCTGCGCGTCGTACTATAATGTCGGCAGTGTTTTTCCCGCCCTCCACCCACCTTTCAATTTGGAGTTTCGCATGCGAGTTCGTTCCCTGGCGGTTCTGGCGATTGTCGCATTGGTGGCCGTTGCCGTCGCTCCCACGTTCGCCGCCGACACCGCCAAGGATTTGATCGTTGGCAAATGGCAACCAGGCGAAAAGGCCGGCGAATCGGCCACCCTCGAATTCACCAAGGACGGCAAAGTCAAGGTCATGGTCATGGCGGGGGATAAGTTCAACCTCGATGGCACTTACAAATTCGTGAAGGACAATCAGATCGAAGTCACGCTGTCGTTCGGCGGCAAGGAAAACACGGTGAAGCTGAACGTGAAGGTGACCAAGGACGAACTGACGACGACCGAAGAAGGTAAGGACAAGACCGAGACGTTCAAGCGGATCAAATAAGGATTCGATCCCAGCCGGCGGCCTGGTTTGAATTGACCCATTTGGCCGTGCGTGATTCTGCTGCACAAGCCTGACGCGCCAGCGAAGGAAGGGCGCGATCCTTCGCTGGCGCGTCAGGCTTGTGTGCTGCAGACAAGACGGAGGCGCCATGCGTGCGATCGTCTGGTTGTTGGGAACAACGCTCTTAGTCTCCTGGACCGCGATCGCCGACACACCGGACAGCAGGACGCCAATGTCCGTCGGCGAAGTCCGCGGCGATTCGGTCAGAGACCTGATTGTCGGCAAATGGGCGCCGGATCAGAACATGGCGCCGGGAGCAGTTGTCGAGTTCAAGAAGAATGGAAAATTCGCGATATCCGCTCAGCAATTCAACATGGAGGGAACGTACAAGTTTCTGAAGAACGATCAAATCGAATTGAAATTATCAATGCAAGGCAACGACAGCACCGTCGAGCTTCACATCAAGTTGACCAAAGACTCAATGACCGCTACTCCCGAAGGCCAAACCAAGGCCGAGAAATTCAAACGAATCAAGTGACGCTCGTTGCTCGCGTGCGGCCTCTTACTTCACTTTCGGCCCGGCTTGCCGTACGGCCTCGGACGCCGCGTTCGCGAAGTTCGCGAACTTGTCCCGGAAGAGCTTGGCGAGCCGGTTTGCCTGGACGTCGTACGCCGCCGCGTCTTTCCAATTATCGCGCGGCTTCAGCACGTGCGACGGCACGTCCGGGCATTCGCGCGGCACCTCCACGCCAAACACCGGGTCCACGTCGAAGCCCACCTCATCCAGTTCGCCGTTAAGCGCCGCCCGCAGCAAGGCCCGGGTCCGTGTCAGGTCGATGCGATGTCCCACGCCATATGGCCCGCGGACCCAACCGGTATTCACGAGCCAGACCGGACAATCGTGATCCTCCATTTTTTCGCGCAGCATTTCGGCATAGCGCATCGCGTGCAGCGGCAGGAACGGGGCGGCGAAACACGTGCTGAACACCGCCTCCGGTTCAGTCACGCCCGTTTCCGTTCCCGCCACTTTCGCCGTATAGCCGCACAGAAAATGGTACATCGCCTGATGCGAATTCAGCCGGGCCAGCGGCGGCAGCACGCCGAAGGCATCGCAGGTCAGGAAAAAAATGCTGGATGGATGGCGGCCGCGGCCGCTCAACTCGCAGTTGGGAATGTACTCGACCGGATAGGCGGCCCGCGTGTTCTCCGTGATTTTGGCGCTGTTGTAATCCGGAGCATGCGTCGCGGGGTCGATGACCACGTTTTCCAGCACGCTGCCGAAACGGATTGCATTCCAGATTTGCGGCTCGCCCTGCTTCGACAGGCGAACGGTCTTGGCGTAACAGCCGCCTTCGATGTTGAAGACCCCGTCGTCGGACCACCCGTGTTCGTCGTCGCCGATCAGTCGGCGGTGCGGATCGGCCGAAAGCGTCGTCTTGCCGGTGCCCGAAAGACCAAAAAAGAGGGCGACATCGCTTTTGCTGCCGACATTGGCCGCACAGTGCATTGGAAACACGTCGCGTTGCGGCAGCAAGTAATTCAAGATTGAAAAAACCGATTTTTTGATTTCGCCCGCGTAATGCGTGCCGGCAATGACTACCGTCCGTTTGGCAAAATAAATGCCGACGAACACCGGACCGCAGCCCTCGCGTGCCGGATCGAGCCGGCACTCCGGCGCGACCAGAATATGCCAGTCCGGCTGAAACTTGGCCAGCTCGGCGGTTCCGGGCCGCAGGAAGAGACAACGAGCGAAGAGCGCGTGCCAGGCCTTTTCGGCGACGATTCGAACGCGCAGGCGGTGGGCCAGATCGGCGCAGGCTTCGCCATCGCAGACAAAAAGATGACGCTCGCGCAGATGCTCGCGGACTCGTTGGGCGACTCGTTCAAATGCTTCAGCCTCGATCGGCTGATTGATCGCTCCCCAATCGACGAGCGAACCCGTTTCTGCGTCGCGAACAATGTACCGGTCCTTCGGCGAGCGGCCGGTGCGCTCGCCCGTGTAAGCCACCAGTGCACCATTATCCGTGAGTTGAGATTCCTTTCGCGCCAAGGACATTTCTACCAGGACCGGCGTGGACGCGTTGCCGTGGACCGGCGCAGCGGGATTCAGGCCGCAGGCGCTCAGGTTGACGGGAATTGTTGCGCCGGAGGGGTGTGGCATGAAGGATCTGTCCTTTCTTGGCACCGACTCGAAGACGGGATAAGCGGTTATTATACAGGCCAGTCAAGGAGATGCCGCCTCATGTGTTGTACAGCGCGCGACGGATCGATTGCCGATAGAATCACAGCGCGGCCAAGCCGCAATTTAACATTTTCTCCAAACCGACCCAAGGGTCGCCTCCATTAGTTAGCCGTGTGGTGATATGGTGATTTCGAGCTCGGAGCTTATAGAGACAGCATTGGGCGAAACGCACCCTAACTCATTGGGGATTATTGACTTTTGCGAAGCTCCTTATTGAGTCCACGCTCAAACCGGTGATTCCGCGGATGGGTGGTGGGTAGTCGCCGGAATCAAACTTCGGGTGCATGATCTTGCGTTAGTAGAACGGAAGAAATGAGTTGAGGATCGTCAGGTGGCCCAAAATGACATGTACGCCGCAGCCGTGGCGCATCACCGCGCTGGGCAACTCGATCAGGCAGAAGCCGCCTATCGATCGATTCGCTCGGATGATACGAAATATGTCGACGCGCTGCAACTGCTGGGTGTCATCGCGCACCAACGCGGCGACCATGCCGCAGCGGTGGAATTGATCGGCAAAGCGATCGCCTTGCGCCCAAATCAGGCTGAGTTTCACACCAATCTCGCCGAGGCCCACCGAAGTCTGGGACAATTGGACCAGGCCGAGCAGTGTTGCCGTGAGGCGCTGCGGTTGCAACCCAATCAACCGGAATCGCTCTTGAACCTTGGGCGCGTTTACATGACCGGGAAGCGCTGGCAAGTGGCTGAAGAAGTACTTCGCCGGACCATCGAACTAAAACCTCAGGACGCCCGTGGCCATTACTATCTCGGCGAATGCCTGCGTGAAATGGGACGCGAGCGAGAGTGCCTCGACCCGTACAGGCAGGCCGTCGCCTGCAATCCGCGTCACGCCAATGCTCATTGCCGGTTGGGAACGCAACTGTTGCTCCACGGCGACACGATCTCAGCCGAAAAACACCTGCGAATTGCGATCGATTTGAGTCCCCGTTTGGCGACGGCGTTTGTCAACCTCGGGCGCTGCTTCATTGAATTCGGACGCGCGCAAGAAGCGGCCGAAGTGTTCGAGCACGCGCTGAGGATCGCGCCGGACGATCCGGACGTGGGGATGAACATCGGCCAGGCGCTCATGGAATACGGCGCGTTACCGGCCGCGAGCGAGCGGTTTCAGCGGGTGCTGCAATCGCAACCAAACGATGTTCGCGCCATATGCGGGCTTGCCGACGTTGCCATGCAGCAATTTCGTGTGGAAGACGCCTTACCCTTGTACGAGAAGGCGCTGCAGATCGACCCCGCGTACGAACCGGCTCGAAGCGGACTATCGAACGCTTCTCTGGAAATGGGCGACGTGGAGCGTGCCGTTTCCAACCTGCGCGCGGCC
>JBGQCZ010000526.1:0-4541 GCA_041495645.1 Gemmataceae bacterium
CCGGCCAGGTCATCGGCGCGACCGACCCCGAAGGCAAGCCCGAACCGGTCAAGCCCGTCACGGTCGGCGACCTGCACGCCACAATCCTGACGGCCGTCGGCATCAACCCCGCCAAAACCAACCAAACGCCCATCGGCCGCACCGTGAAATTCGCCGAAGGAAAAGTGGTGGAGGGGCTGCTCGAAAAACGCGGTTAGTAGAACGGAATTCATTCCGTTCTACTTTGCGAATTCCACCTGACCCAAGTTCACGACCTTATCCGCCGACACTTTGACGGTTTTCAGTGCTTGCGATTGTTGGCCGCTGACAACAACGATCTGACATTCGCTGCCGTCAATAATGCCTGCGCACCGGAAATTTCCGAGCGCATCGGGTGTGGTTCGCAGTTTGATCTGCTTCGCATCTTTTCCCTGCCCGATGGTCATCACGCATTCGACTCGGACTCCAGCAATCGGCAACTTGTTCTTGTCGAGAATTTGGCCGACAATCGTGCCGGCCGGCGCTAAGACGAAGTTGGCAGTCTCGGCATCCTCGTCGACTACTACCGCAGACGCCTGAGTGTTCTCGGAATTGACGACGTAGATTAGCATGTTGACTGTACGCCGGCGGAAGACGAACTTTCCTTGCTCATCTGTTGCCGCCGTAGGAAAGACAAAACCACCGCTAGGCGTGCCGCAGCTGATGTTTGCTTTAACAGCTGGTTTGCCGTCCGCTGTTCGAACCGAACCGCTCAAATCCGCGCCCATGGGGCGTTCGAGATGAAAGTTCTTTTCCATCGTCGGCAATTGGTCGACTTTGATCACTTCCCGATTCGGGGCGATGCCGATCTCATAAGTACCGGCCACGACACGGAAACTGTATTTGCCGTCGGCGTCGCATTTGGCCGTGCGAACGTGCGCAGACGATTCATGCAGGAAGACGGGTAGATTGGCGAGCGGCTTTTTGTTCTTTCCCGCAGTCACGCGCCCTTGAATGAGCGTGCCCTTTTCCAACCGAAAATCGATATTTGTCACCTGTTCGCCTTCCTTGATCTTGACGTCCTTTCGACTCTTGGCCGCCCAATCGCCGTCGGTCACGACGATGCGGTACGAATGGTTCGGATACACGGAATGCGTCCAGCTACCATCGGATTTGGTTCGAGCGAGGTCGCGGTGATAACTGAAATTCGGACCTTGTCCGGCAATATCGAGAAGGACTCCGCCGCCAGGCGCCCCATCTGAGCGCGTGACTTTTCCACCAAGCCTCGTGGGCTGGTAGCGGTTCAGTTGGCTGACCAATCGCTTGTCGGAATCGTCTGGAGAGAAAACTGCAGTGTACTTTGGCTCGTGATATTCCGGCGAACGGCAGCAGAAGGTAATGGACCCGCTATCGGACGGCAGCCAGTCGAATGTTGCGACTCCGTCCTTGTCGGTCTTTGAGGTCGCTGCCCGCATCATGCCGGCGCCGGACAGGTTGCACTCGCCGACACGGTTCTTTTTCTTGATTATCCACGGAATGAACTCGACGCCAGCCAGCGGGATTCCGGATGAATCCTGGGCGTGAACTCGCAAGGTACGCGCGTTACTCAATGTAAGCGTGATTTCTTTCGGCAACGTGACGGCCCGCGAATTCGAACGCGGGCAATCGCGATAATCAAAACCAATGCCGGCTTTGAGCGCTACTACCTGCTCGAATCTCAAGTCTGCCGGATAATCAATCGTTGCCATGCCTTGCCGGTCGGTTTCCTGAAGCAGCACTGGGAGTGTGTCCGTGTACAAAAACAGGCCAACGGTCGCGCTCAGAATCGGATCTTTCAGATCATTGACGACGCGCACCCCAATTGTCCGCGCCGGCTTAATCACGATTCGAGCTTTTGTCACCAAATCGATAGCGGCGCCTTCCACCTGCCAAATGCCCTGGCGCTTGCCCCTGCCCGCCGATGCGAGCAGGATTCGGTGATGCACGCTCGCAGAGTCAGAAATCAGGCGAAATGTCCCATCGGCATTTGTAGTTGCCGTCGCGGGAGACTCTGGCGGGCTGTAGCGAACCATCGAAACCGTCGCCCCTGCAACCGGCTTGCCGGCCTCGTCCACGACCACGCCTTCGACGCGGGCCTTGGACGGATCGGGCTCGTCGGCGTAGAGCGGGAGGGCGGCGGCGAACATCAGAACAATCGACAATCGCTGAAACATGGTGAGGCTCCCGGCGTGACGCGCGATGGAACTGAAGGATTATTATGAACTGCGCCGCGGGCAAAAGCGACAAGAAATGCGAAGAGCCTCGGGTTCGCTTCATAACTCAACGCTTGGCCTGGCGTATCGGATCTTCACCACGCAATCCGCGATTAACCACGTTGATTAACATAGTGTACATAAATCCACATCGCTCCCGCCGACGGCGCGCAAAACCCAGTTTGTGCTGCGAGCGTGTTGTGGTTTATCATGTTTGCTTACATTAGCTTACGGCGGATTTCTCCTCGCGCGCAAAATCTGACAGTGTGCTGTTTGTGTCGTGATTCGAGCTGTTTCGCCAGCTGGTCGAGCCCGTCTTTTTTGCCCAGACTGTTGACGCGGACTAGGTCTTCGGGTTACACTTCCCTGTGAGGTCCAGCCGATACGTTGCTTGGTCGATCGAGCGACGCCTGCCCGTGTTTGTCTCGCATCCTCTTCCCGCCTTCTCTTGAGGTGAGATCATGCTCGTGATTCCGGGTCCGGCCGGCAAAGATACTTGTGACGGCGTGTCGCGCCGCGATTTGCTGCGCGTCGGCGGATTGTCGATGCTCGGCTTGTCGCTGGCCGATATGTTCCGCCTCCAGAGCGCTGCCAAGGCCAATCCCAATGCCGCCCAGGCCAATGGCGGGCCGGGTTGGAACAAGGCCAAGAGCGTCATTCTGATTTATTTGCAAGGCGGGCCGAGCCATCTCGATTTGTGGGACCCGAAAGATAATGTCCCCGCCAACGTGAAGAGCGTGTTCAAGCAAATTCCGACCAAGCTACCGGGCGTGAACTTCACCGAGATCATGCCGAAGTTGGCGCAAGTGAACGACAAGTTCACGATGATCCGCTCCGTCAGTTACACGCCGGTGGGTTTGTTTAATCACACGGCGGCGATCTATCAGATGATGACCGGCTACACGACGGACAAGGTCAGCCCGTCGGGCCAACTCGAACCGCCGACGCCGAAGGATTTCCCGCACTGCGGATCGAACATCATCCGCATCAAGCCGCCGACGGTGCCGATGCTGCCGTTCGTGATGATGCCGCGGCCGCTGCAGGAATCGAATGTGGTGGGCAAGGGCGGAAATGCCGGCTTCCTCGGTCGGGCCTATGATCCGTATCTGCTTTACCCCGCCGGCGACGACATGGACATGACCAAGATGGATCGCATCCGCGTCGACGACCTGCAACTGCGGCCCGAATTGACTTCGCAACGTCTCGAACGCCGCTCGACGCTGCGCGACACGATCTCCCACGGCATGCCCGCGATGGAAAAAGCCACCGCCAAGTACGATCTGAACGAGTACTACGGCAAAGCACTTGGGCTGGTGGTTTCCGGGCGAGCCAAGAATGCGTTCGATCTGAATCAGGAAAAGCCGGAGGTGCGCGAACGCTACGGCAAGAACACGTTTGGCCAATGCTGTCTATTGGCCCGGCGTTTGGTCGAAGCCGGTACGCGGTTCGTGCAGATCAACTGGCCGAAGGTCGCCAATTCGGACAACCATTCGTGGGACGTTCACGTCGGGTTGTCGCAACGAATGAAGAACCAATCGGCGCCGATGTTGGATGGCGGCCTATCGAGCCTGATCGCCGATCTGGATGAACGCGGCTTGCTGAATGAGACGCTCGTTCTGGCGGTCGGCGAATTCGGTCGCAGCCCGCAACGCGGTGTGAGCACGTCCGGCAACTCGAACAACGACGACGGCCGCGATCACTGGCCGTACTGCTACACCGGCGTGATCGCCGGCGCCGGCGTGAAACGCGGTTACGTACACGGCAAGTCGGACAAGACCGCGAGTTCCCCGCTGGAAAACCCGGTTCACCCCACCGAATTGCTCGCCACGATCTACCACAGCGTGGGCATCAACCCGGGCACCATCGTCTACAACCACCTGAACCAACCGCGTGAATTGGTGAAGGGCGAAGTGATCGAGAAGATTCTGAGCTAAGACATCGTTTACGTTTCGCGCTCGTTGCAGAATTCGAACGCTCGAACGATGGAACGAGCGCGAAACGTAAACGGGATTGTTCATGACGCGGGCGCGCCGGCTTCGATCCATTTCTTCAGAATCTGCTTATCCTCCGGTTTCAGTTTCTGTGGTCCCGGCGGCATCTGATCTTCCTCAAGCACCTTCCAAATGGCCGAATCTTCGGGTTTGCCGGGCACCAAAAAGACCAACTGGCGTTTGGGTGATTTCTTGGCGAGCAATTCGTCGCGCTTGTTCAGGTCGAATACTCGTTGCTGCGGCCCGTGGCAACGAAGGCAGTTGTTGTTGAGGATTTCCTGGCCCTTGACGGCGAGCGTTTTCGGATCGGTCGGCGGGCTCTTGGAGCAGCCGCTGCCCG
>JBGQCZ010000527.1:0-4535 GCA_041495645.1 Gemmataceae bacterium
ATCTGCTGCTCAAAAAACCGTACAAAGACGGCGGACCCGCCCTCAATGAGTGGGAGATTGCCGGCTTGAAAACGGCGGTTCACGTTAATGGCACGATCAACGACCCAAGAGACACCGACAAAGGCTGGACGATCGAAATCGCCTGGCCGTGGGAAGGGCTGAAACAAATCGCCAATTGCCCCGTGCCGCCGCGCGACAGCGATCAATGGCGGATCAATTTCTCCCGCGTCGAGCTGGATTTTGAAATCGTCGACGGCAAATATCGCAAGAAGAACAAGCCCGAACAAAACTGGGTCTGGTCCCCGCAAGGCGCGATCAACATGCACATGCCCGAGCGCTGGGGCTATTTGCAATTCAGCACGGCCACGGTGGGAAACGTCAAGCTGCAACCCGATCCCGCCGGACCCGCCCGCGAGTTGCTGCACCGCATTTACTACGCTCAACACGAATATCGAAAGCAGCACGGCAAATACGCGACCTCACTCGATGCGCTGGGCTTGCATCGGCGGACGCACGAAACCCTTGCAGGGCCGGCCACGCTAGAAACGACGACGAATTGGTTCGAGGCGAGCGTGCCGGTGAAGATGCCCGACGGCAAAACCAAAACCTGGCGAATTCGCACGGATTCGCGGGTGTGGAGCGATTGAAGACTTAACCGCAGACTACGCCGATTCCACAGATTTCAATCAAATTCAAATCTGTGAAATCGGCGTAATCTGCGGTTAAATGTCTTTTCATTTCCTTCGCTTGTCCGCGACCTCGGGATTGACCCACGCTCGCAGCGGCTTCCCGTTCACGCCGGCGATCAAATTGTCGGCGCAAATTTCGGCCATGCTGTCGCGCGTGGTGTAAGTCGCGCTGGCGATGTGCGGGGCCGTCACGCAATTCGGCAGATGCAGGATGGGGTCGTTCGGGTCCGGCGGTTCGGGGTCGGTCACGTCGAGCCCGGCCGCGAAGATGGTGCCCGCTTTCAGCGCCTCCACGAGCGATTTCTGATCCACCAGCGGCCCGCGCGCGGAATTCACGAACACGGCGGTGCGCTTCATCTTGGCGAACTGCTTGGCCCCGATAAGGCCCTTTGACGATTCACCCAACGACGCGTGAATTGAGACGAAATCGCTTTGGCCCAGGAGCGTGTCGAGATCGACGCGTTTGGCGCCGAAATCGGCCTCGGCTTTCGCGTTGGCAAACTCATCGTGATAAAGGACCTTCATGTCCCAACCGCCGTGGCAGCGTTTGGCCATCGCATAGCCGATGCGGCCCATGCCGACGATGCCGATCGTCTTGCCGGCGAGATCGACACCGAGATACCCGAGCGGTTCCCAGGTCTTCCATTTGCCGGCCTTGGAGTCGATCACGCTCTCGGTCACCCGGCGGGCGGCGGAGATCATCAAGGCAAAGGCGAGATCGGCCGTGGCATCGGTCAGCGCGCCGGGCGTGTTGCCGATGCAAACTCCACGCGAAGTCGCCGCCGGCACGTCGATGTTGTTGAACCCGACGGCAAAGTTGCTGACCACTTTCAGCTTCGGAGCCGAATCGAGCAGTGTGCCATCGATGCGGTCGGTCAGAAGGGAAACGAGCCCGTCGCAATCGGCGATTTTCTTCTTGATCACGTCGTACGGCGGCGGAAGTTGATCCGGCCAGATTTCGGCATCGCAGGCGGCCTTGATTCTGCTCAGCCCAGCCTCGGGGATGCGACGGGCAACTAACACACGCGGACGGGACATGGCGGACTCCCAGGAGAGAAGGGCCTGGGGCCGATTGTAAAGCACGCCGCCGCCTGGACAAGCCCGGCGGCTCTTGCCACACTATTTCGGGGCCGGTTTTGCAAAGTCGGCCTTAATCGTCAAGTTAACACGCGATAGGGGTTGACCGCCGTTCGCGCGCCGGTTGGGATCCTGGTTCTCTGTTAGCGGGTCCGTCTTTGGCCGATAGTTTTTCGCGGTGAAGATGTAGCTGGCGCTCAATCTTTCTTCAATCGCAAATCTTCCCCCCATTGGACCCATAGGAAATCCTGCTCCCCTTCCGCCCATTGGACCCATTCGGTTCAGCCGCCCAGGATTCAGAGTAAGTTCCATCGTGGCCTCCCCGCCTGGTTCAATCGGACCCGCCGTCGCAGCAAATCGTTGAGTGAGCCAATTTTCACCAGCAGTAGGACCGCCGCTGCACCACATCGTAATCAGATACGGATTCTTGATTTTCACGCGCACGGTCTTTGGCTCATTTCCAGTCACGCTGCCGAAATCGACGACCAATCCGTCAGGAAAGAGCTTGTCGGCCCATTTGGTTTCGGCAGCGTACGAGTTCCGCCGCAACTGGAAAAACACATTACCCGATCCTTTGGCGGCCGCGAACTCGGTCGGTCGTTTGTCTCCTTTTTCGTTCAGGCACAACGACAATCCATTCATGTCGTTGTTAGTTGGTAAACCAGCTTGGTAAAGACGATAGATGCCGGCTTGAGTCTTGCCACCAACGGTCAAGTCGATTGCGCCCGATTCAGGATCGAGCTTGAAGCTCAACGACTTGGCGTCCTCTGAACGGTAAGGATCCTGTACTAACATGGTCTGAAACGGGCCAAAGACCATTTGCATATCACCCGGATCTCGCTGCTCGCCGTTTGCAATTATCTCAACTACCGACCAAGTGCCGTGCATGCGATATTCGTCCGGGTGAATCATTGGCAGCGGCTTGGTCGGCAACAGAAGATCGAGCGGGGTCGGCTGTTTTGCTGTTGGAGAGTCCGCCGGCTTGTCGTCATTGCCATTAGTTTTCGGTTTCTCGGCCGGTTTGGCCGGTTTATCGGCTTCGGCGAGCGCGCCCGGTTGTCCCAGAAATGCGCCGACCGCTCCGACTAGCGAAACCGCCACAATCGCGCATGCCACCAGTTTGATTTTGTTCCAGAACATTTCTCGCATCGCTCCTTCAGCTAATACGGCGATCGCGCTGGGCGTCGCCGCCGAGTTTTGGGCAACTTCGTGTATCGAATAAACGGTCGTCTTTACAAGCGCGGCCGACAGCGGATCGACCTCGACGCCGAGCCAGGCTGCAAACGCCGCCGGCGCGATCCCGCGTTGAATCAAGCGGACTTTCAGTCGTTGCCGGGCTCGCGCCAAGCGCGACAGCAGCGTGCCTCTTGGAATTCCCAGCAGCCGGGCCGCGTCATCGTTGGTCTTGCCTTCGCATTGGCAAAGGAGAAAAGCCGTACGAAATCGCTGCGGCAGCCGGGCAATCTCGGCATCGAGAATCGGGCGCAGATCGCTGGTGTCCGAGACCGGCCAGGTCTCGGCGTGTCGGGCCGCGGCCCGTTCGCTCTTGCGTTGCAACACGTGCCGTTTTTGCAAACGCAAACAGGTGTGGTAAGCGACCCGATGCAACCAGGCGGCGAGCGATTGCTGCCGTCGAACAGTGTGGGCTTTTCGAACCAGGACCAAAAACGTGGCCTGAAATACGTCCTCCGCATCCAGTCCGGGACCAAGCACCCGGTGGCACGTGGCCAGCGTCATCGCTCCGTGCCGCCAAACAAGCAACTCAAGCGCCGCCGAATCTCGCTGGGAAGTGTAACGCCGCAGCAATTCGCAATCCGGCACCGTATCGGATCCATCCGCGGCCGCCATGTGTTGCAAACGGGCTACGACGCTGTTCAACGATTGGTCGGCCATTCGCCACCTCTCCGGCATTCTCCCATAAAGAGGCGCGAGCGTCGTCAGGTATCCCGGAATTCCAATTCAATCGCCGGATTTGACAGGGGAAGATCGGGAGGGCGAGGCTCCTGCCGAGCCTGTGCAGAGGGCCTGTGCAAGGCTCGGCAGGAGCCTCGCCCTCCCGAACTGAGACACTACTCGGCGGCGGGGACGCGGCGGAACTTCTGCACGCGCTGGCCGCGGACATCGCCGCAGTAAACGTTGCCCAGCGCGTCGGACGCGATGCCGTGGGCCCAATTAAGCTGCCCCGGCTTGTTCCCCACCGGCACGGCCCAGAGTTGCAATAGCCGGCCGCTCAGGTCGAGGCGCATCAGCAACTGGTCGTGCGGCGGGGTGGCCAGGGCGTAGTCATCGCTGCGCCAACCGGCCGGCGACGACCCGCACACCCACACCTCGCCCTCGGGCGTCAGCCACATCCCCCACGGCACGACCAGGTTCGCCCACTGGCTCAGGAAGCGGCCGTCGCGATCGAACAACTGGATGCGGGCGTTGTTGCGGTCGGCCACCAGGAGCCGGCCGCTGTCGTCGGCGACAATGGCGTGGACGAGGCTGAATTGGCCCGGACGGCTGCCGCGAGTGCCCCAAGCCTTGACGAAGGTCCCGTCGCCGCGGAAGTGGACGACGCGGGCGTTGACGTAACCGTCGGAGACGAACACGTCGCCGTCGGGAGTGACCGCCATGTCGGTTGGCTCGTTGAAATGTGTGGCATCCTCCCCCGGCTCGCCGGGTGTGCCGATGGTCAGCAGCCGGGTGCCATCCGGTCGAAACTTGTATACACAGTGCCCACCGCAGTCGGCGACCCAGATGTTTCCGTCGCGGTCCAGCCGGACTTGG
>JBGQCZ010000528.1:0-4529 GCA_041495645.1 Gemmataceae bacterium
GTCGACGTGCTGCTCGGCCGGCGGCCAAAGTTCGTCGTCAATCCGCAAGTTACTCCTCGCTTTCCCCTGGAGGATGCATCGTGAAATCGCCGAATGCTCTTCTTCTGTTGATCATTTTCGCTCTGACCGGCTATGTCGCCCTCGGCCAGCGGCCCGCTCCGAACGCTAAAGATGCCGAGGAAACGCCGATTGGCCCGAAGTGGTGGCCGTCGGAGTGGGGCGCGGACGATCAACGCGGCGCGGCCAATCGCCTGACGCCGAAGAAAGTGTTGCAAGCGAAGGACCTGATCCGCACCGGGCAGATTTATCAACTCGGCCGCGTCTATCAGGCCGAGATGCCGATACTGGGCAAACGGCATTTTGCCTTGACCATCCCCGGCCTGCCGACCGGTGCGCCGAACGGGAAGAATCAACTCGTTCACAACGACGAGATGTTCAGCGGTGAAATCGGTCAGATGGGCACGCAGTTCGACGGCCTCGGCCACATCGGCGTACACATGGACAACGACAACATCTTCTACAACGGCAACAAACTCTCCGAATTCGGCAACGCCTACGGTCTGAAGAAGCTCGGCGTGGAAAATGCCGGGCCGTTTGTGACGCGCGGCGTGCTACTCGACGTGGCCGGAGTCAAGGAAGAACGCAGCCTCAAGGGCGGCTACGCCATCACCGTCGCCGACCTGAAGAAAGCGCTCGCAGCGGCCAACGTCGCCATCGAACCGGGCGATGTCGTCCTCATTCGCACCGGCCACGGCATCCACTGGATGACCGACAACAAGAAATTCAACGAGTCCGAACCCGGCATCGGCATGGAAGCGGCCCGCTGGTTGACGGATCAAAAAGTGACTCTCATCGGCGCCGACAACTGGGCCATCGAAGTTGTCCCGTCCGAAAATCCCGACCGGCCATTCGAGGTCCATCAATGGGACCTGACCCGCAACGGCGTCTATCACCTGGAAAACCTGGACCTCGACGCGCTGGCGAAGGACAAAGTGTACGAATTCGCCTTTGTCTTCGTGCCGCTGCCCCTAAAAGGCGCGACCGGCTCCCCCGGCAATCCGATTGCGATTCGGTGAATCATGCCCTTCCAAACCACCCGCCGCAAAGTCGCTTGGCGCATCATCCCGTTGATGTTCGTGCTTTACATCGTGGCCTATTTGGATCGGAGCAACGCCGCCTGGGCCAAGCTGAGCATGGAACGGGACTTGAAGTTCGGCGAGAGCGTGTTCGGTTGGGCGTTCGCCATTTTCTACGTCGGTTATCTGTTGCTCGAGATTCCCGGTGCAATTTTGGTCGAGCGCTGGAGCGCCCGCAAGTGGTTTGCCCGGATTCTGATTTCCTGGGGCATCTGCTCGATGGGCCTCGCATTCGTGCGCACGCCCACTCAATTCTATGTCATGCGCTTTCTCCTCGGTCTTTCCGAGGCGGGCTTCTTTCCGGGCGTGATTGTCTACATGACTCACTGGTTCCCGAAGGCGGAGCGCGCCCGCGCATTTGCCGGACTCATCATCGCGGTCCCGCTGAGCCAGGCCTTGGGAGCGGGTATCTCGGGCTGGATTCTGGAACAGAACGTATTCGGCTTGATGGGATGGCAATGGGTGTTCTTGACAGAAGGCGCGCCTGCGGTGTTGATGGGAATTGCCGTCCCCTTCATCATGACCGACCGGCCTCGCGATGCGCGCTGGCTCACAACCGAAGAACGCGACTGGCTCGAAAACACGCTTGAGCAAGAGCGCTTGGAACGTGGAGCAATCGGACATCTATCAATCGGGCAGGTACTACGCCGGCCGGCGGTGTGGCTGTTGGCTCTGGCGATCTTTGCCACCAACACCGGCGGAATCACCTTGAGTTTTTGGCTTCCGACAGCGGTGAAGAACATTCTTGCGGACCTTGGGCGCGATGCGTCGACCACCAGCGTGTTGATTTGGGTTGGAGTTGTTTACGTGTTTGGGGTTGCGGGCGTCTGGTTGTCTGGCCGCTCATCCGATTGGTTCCAGGAGCGCAAATGGCATGTGGCGGCGGGCATGTCGCTGACGGGTGTGTTCCTGGCGCTCAGCCTGTTGCCCGGCTTGCCGTGGCCGGCTCTCTTCGCGTTGTTGTGCGCGATGGGCTTTTTCGCGGTTTCTTGGGCTTCGCCGTTTTGGTCGTTACCCGCGCTGGTGTTGCCGCCGGCCGTGGCGGCGGCATCGACCGGCTTCATCAACATGTGGGCGAATGCGTCCGGCGGGCTTGGCAACACCATCGTCGGACAAATGAAGGAACACGGTTTCAGCGATGTGCAGTTTCTGTTGTTTCTGGCGGCTTGTTACGTCATCGGCGGCGGAATCATCGCACTGCTGCGGGTGCCGAAGTCGCGACCAGCCAGCATTTAGGCTTGGGCACGACGGCGTTTACGGGCGGCAATCGCGCCGAGAATTCCAACTCCCATCAATCCAGCAATGAGAGTCGCTGGCTCGGGCGTCGAAGAGACGGTCAAAATCGGCGGATCGGTCGGGCCGGGCCCGCCGAGGTCGGGCGGAAAGTCCGGGTTCACCGGCGGTTCGCCTGTGCCAACGATTGGCGGCGGACCGTCGGTTGGGAAGGGCGGTAATTGCGGCAGCGGTTCGCCAAAAACGAACGCGAACGACGGGGCGGCAAGAATGGCCCAAACGCCAACCGTGGCGGCCAAGAGGTTTCGAATTCGGGGCGACCGATTCCATCCGTGAATGGCCATATCCATGAATATTCCCTGCGCGGGTTATCTAAATCGCTCAAATTGCCGAGCTAGCCGTGGAGTGCGAGTCCGTTCAAGGCGTGACAACGATCGAATGCCAACCATGTCAAACTGTAGACGGACTGTCAAGCGCGATCGCGACATTATGCGTGCGTTGCCAACCGTCTTCGCGGTCGGCGGGATTTGATTTTGGCGAGAAGTGGCTTCAATTCGGCGGCCGTTGCGTGTCAGGTCCCTTTGAGTCGCTTTTTCTGCTGAAGTTCGGCGATTTGCGAGTGTAGGCGGGCAATCTCTTCGTCGACCGAATCGTCCGAACGCTCGCTTGAAGCACCGCCGGAGGCTTTGGCCGCATCATTTTCAATCCGCTCTTTCTCGTGTGGACGGGGAATATGGCGGATGATCGGATCATGCGGCTCATTTTTCTTGGGCAGCCCGTCATACCACCCGGCTTTGCGGTGACTGACCCGGTCATCCGTCCAATACACGCCGAAAAACAACGACGTCTTGCACGTGGCCCAATGCTGGTCTCCCTGGGAATCGTAGTAAACCACTTCGTAAATGCGTTCGTTCTTCGAGCCAAACCAACCTGTTCCGAAAGGCGCCCAACTAATGCTGACGATTCGGCCTCCCTTATCCTGGATGTAAGCCGTGATCCGGTCCTTATCCATCGACATCGAGAAGACCCAAGCCCCGATGGCCACGACAAAAAAGACGGCGATTATCGCAGCTATACCGAATTGTGCCATAGCGGGCGTTACTCCCCAAGTGGCCTGAACGAGAGGATCGATTACCAATCGTCGCGCGATGTTTCCCGATAGTGAGTGGGATTCTATCCGGCTGTCGACTGGCATGCCAACGATTTCGCGTCCTAACCGCGAAGCGGTTGAAGACTCACAGCCCGGCGTCGCGCAGCGCACGCCGGGGTGCCGTAATGCGTCCGTTGCCGACCGCTTCGCGGTCGGCGGGATTTGTTTTTGGCGTCAAGGTGACCGCCGGCGCGGCGGGCGGGAGCGGCGGGTCGGCCTGCGGGGAGATGTCGGTAAACCCGATCCCGTCCCGGTGGGCCTCCGCAAACTGGTCGATCCGCTAGGTTTATCTGCGCCGGAGGTGAAACGCGAGCCATTCATCGATCGTCAAGACGAGTATGCGGTCTTTCAACTGGATTTGAACCGGTCGGCCTTCATTGATTGCTGGCGACACAAGCTGCCCGGCATCGATGCGAAACGCGCCGCTTCGCCTGTATTCCTCCACGTTGGATCCCGCTGCCGGCGTGCCAATGACTTCCATCGTCCCGTCGCCGTTCATGCAGAATTCAAACGACATTGGCCCGTAACGGGTCTCTCGCAAAGTGCTCTTCCAGCGGCCAATGATTTCGCCTGCGTCTGTGACTGGGACTCCAGTTTCTGCATTCATGTTGGATTCACTGTCACCAACTGGGACAGCAAGCGTGAATTGCTTCAGTCAGCCGTGTATCGGTGTGCGTTCATGAGAGGCCCATTGCAAAGGAGAATCGGAGGGCAGCGCAATCGTTGCGAGCATCGTGGCTGCCAGTGCCATCCTGACAATTACGGATGGTTGGATGAAAAGTGGACGCAAGGTGCACCTTTGGAGAAGCCGTGATCAGGATCATTACGAGCTTGGGCTAGCGGTGGTTCGGCCCGGGCTGCCGTGCGACCAACTTTCTTACGTGATGCTCTTACCGCGTAGCGGTTGAAGACTCAAAGCCCGGCGTCGCGCAGCGCACGCCGGCGTGCGGTCGGGGTGGCGTTGCCGACCGCTTCGCGGTCGGCGGGATTTGTTTTTGGCGTCAAGGTGA
>JBGQCZ010000529.1:0-4527 GCA_041495645.1 Gemmataceae bacterium
AAGGTCCTGTGCCATGGGGGCTGGATCGACGGCTTTCGCTGCCAACTCACCCTGCTTCCCGAACACGGCCTGGCAATCGGAATTCTGACCAACCTCGACGGCACCCGCATGAACCTCGCGCTGTCGAACCGGCTTATCGACCTGTTGTTGAACCTGCCGGAGAAGAATTGGAACGCCCATTATTTGCAACTTATTCAGCGCGGGCTGGTCGCCAAACAGGAAGCGGATCGCCGCCGGGCCGCCGGCCGCCGTCCGAATGTGAAACCGACGCTTGCGCTGCCCGACTACGCCGGCGAGTACGAGCATCCGGCCTATGGCGTGTGCACGGTGCGCGAAAAGGACAGCCGGCTGACTTGGGAGTGGAGCTCGTTCAAGAAAGCCCTCGACCACTACGATGGCGACACCTTCGAGATTCACGAGCTCGTTCTCGGCGATTCATTGGCGGCGTTTCAAGTCGCGGACAAGAAGGTCGCCGCGTTGCATGTCCTCGACCAGACGTTCAAACGACGTCGTTAGTTTTCCGGTTTTTCGGCCTCCAATTTCGGATACACCCCAAGGCTGTAGACAATCCCGCCGATCGAACTGACCAGCACTAAGTTGAAGAACGACATCAATCCCAGGCTGACGGCCGCCGGTTCCAGCACTCCCAGCGGCGCCAGAAATAAACTCAGGCTCGCTTCACGCACGCCAATCCCGCTGATGCTGATAGGCACAAACATCAGCGCGGTCAGCAGCGGTATGATCGTCACGAAATAGCCCAGCGAAACCGACAGGCCCAGGCCTCGGGACAGCATCCAATAGGAGATGTTCATGACGATGTACATGCCGATCGCCAGACCGATTGACAACAGAAATGCGCCGCGATGCCTCCAGTAGATTGTCGCCGCTTCGGCAAACGTCTCGAAATAGTGATGAACGACTTGCCGCCAGCGCGATCGCGTCGAACGCAGCCGGGCGCTCAGCCACCTCGATGACGCGATCAGCGACAGCATGACGATCAGGTAACCGCCGCACACGGTCAACACCACGGGAAGCAACCAGTCCGGCAACGCGGATCGGTTGATCAGGCAGCTCACGAGCGCCATGGCGAAAAGGACGGCCATGCCGCTCGATTGCTCGACAAACACGCTGATCATTGCGCGAGCGCGCAGGCCGCGCCCGCCGTCTAGGTACCATGCCCGAGCCACGTCGCCGCCCAGCGTCGACGGCATGAACAAATTGATGTACAAGCCCACGAATTGCAGGCCCACAAAGCGCAGGACCGGGTCGGGGAAGCCGAGCGGCCGGGCCAAGGTTCGCCAGCGAAAACCAACAATGAATTGAACGCCCGCGCCCAATGCCAGGCTGGCCAGCCACCATTCCCAGCGCAATTCGCGCCACGTCACGGCCAGTTCGGTCCAGTTCATTCGGTAGCAAAGCCAGCCGAGAATTGCCGCACTGAACGCGACGCGCAGCCACGGCGAGCAAATCACGCGCTTCACGATTCGGCCGGGTTCAGTTGACGACATTCAAGGCTCGCGCGCCGGAGCGGGGGAAATCGCGGGAAATGGTGGTATGCGGTTCCGCTTCGTCGATCAGTTGATAGAAGACATTGCGCTGCCGCGGGACCCAACCGAGTTCGCGGATGCTCGATCTGATTTGTTCGAGCGTGAGGTAATGCACGGTGCCGGCCGCGGCCACGACATTCTCTTCAATCATCAGCGACCCCATGTCGTTGGCGCCGAACAGCAGGGCCATTTGGCCAATCTTCTGCCCCTGCGTGACCCACGACGATTGAATGTTCGGAATGTTGTCCAAGTAAAGCCGTGCAATGGCCTGGGTCTTCAAGTATTCGTAGGCACCGGCGGGCGGATGATCGGCCATCTTGTGGCCCGGTTGGAAGGTCCAGCAAATGAACGCCGTGAATCCGCCGGTTTCGTCCTGCAATTGCCGCAAACGCTCGAGATGCTCGATGCGCTCGGGCAAAGTTTCGACATGGCCGAACATCATCGTGCTCGTCGATCGACCGCCGAGCCGATGCCATTGCCGATGCACGTCGAGCCATTCATCGGTCAACACTTTGTTTACGGTGAGCGCGTGCCGCACGCGATCGACCAGAATCTCGGCCCCGCCGCCCGGTAAACTGCCCATGCCGGCGGCTTTCAATCGCTTCAGCACATCGACAAGTGAAATCTTGTTGAGTTTGTGAAAGTGCCAGATTTCCGAAGCGCTAAAGGCGTGCAAGTTCACTTGCGGATAGCGGGTACTCAAGTCGCGCAGTAGATCTTCGTACCATTCCAACTTCAACGACGGATGATTTCCGCCTTGAAGCAAGAGTTGGTCGCCGCCGAGGGCGATCGTCTCGTCGATCTTTTTGTAAAGCTCTTCGCGCGGCAACACATAGGCGTCTTTGTCCGAGGCTTTGCGATAAAACGCGCAGAAGTCGCACACGGCGGCGCAGACGTTCGTGTAGTTGATATTGCGATCGACGTTGTAGGTTCGATACGGCTCGGGGTGCATGCGGCGCGAAACGGCATCGGCGGCCCGGCCGAGGGCGTTGATGTCGCGGCAATCGAACAGCGCCACGCCTTCCTCGGGCGTGAGCCGCTCGCCGTCAACGGCTTTCGACAAGATCTCTTTGACCGTAGTAGTCAAGGCTTACCCCTCGCCGGGCCAACCCAAGCTCGCAGGCCATCATGTAAAAATGATATAGCCCCGCCTGTTCGCGCGGCCCCAAGTCGAATTGAATGATCGTCTGCAAGTAGCGCCGGCAAAACCCGGCGTCGAGTTGCAGCAGTTTCGATTCTCGTTGTGCGATCTCGCCGATCCGCTCCAGTCCTTGCCGCTTGGCTTGGTGCAACGCTTCTGCGACTCCGCCCAAATCCACGCCCTCGCGCACGGCCCAAAAGGCATACACGAACGGCAGTCCGGTCCAATCGTGCCATTCCTGGCCCAGATCGTAAGCGTGAACAAACCCGGGCAAGCACGCCCGCATGGCCCGGTCGCCGATCAAGAGGACCGCGTCGGCGTCGACCAATTCGGGACTAGCGTCGAGCGGCAACGCCACGCATTCGGGGCGAATGCCGTGGCGCTTCGAGCAAACGATCTTGGTCAATGCCGCGCTGGTGCGCGAGCCTTCGTCGAGGGCGATGCGGCGAATCTTCGGCCACGGCTGCCGGCTGAAAAGCGTGACGCTCAAGACCGGCCCGCGCGACGCGATGCTGATCCCCGGCACAATGGAATAGGTCCCGGCCCGGAAGTACTCGATCACGGGAATCAGGCCGACATCAAGTTGCCCGGCAGTCAGCTGATCCGCCAACTTGCTCGGCACTTCGAGAGACAGAACGGCATCCGGCGCGATCGCCTCCAGATTCTCGATGAGCGGCTTCGTATTCAGGTAATTGACCGCCCCGACGCGGATCGGCTCGCTCATGTTGGGTGCTCGAATTCCAATGGTTCGGGAATTATATGGACCCGAGGATTGAACCGCAGTTCAAGCCAGAAGTTCACCGTGTGGGCCGCTTCAATTAGTAGGTATCCGGGAGCCCGCCCCGTTTGCGCCTTGCGAAGTGGGAATTCACGACTCCGCCAGGCCGAGAATTGCCGGCAGGCGGCCGGAGTACGGACAAATCGGGTAAATCGTGAGGGTAACCGAGCAGTCGAGTCAAGAGCGGCCGATCATGGGTCGAAGCGAGACGGACTATCCGAATCCAGAGTTCACGACGTTCAATCATCCGAGGCCGATTGGTCGATGTGCTGGTGCATGGCGTCTTGGAGAAGCACCAGCTCGGCTTCCTCAGTTGGACTCAGTCCGCGGTCGTATTTCGCATCCAACAGCGCTCCTCGACGCCTGTTCTTTTCATCGGTCCATTCTCCATTGGACTCGCCTCCGTTCGAGTTCGGCGGCGGAACGATACACGCGACCTGTCGGCCCGCTGATTCCAAGACGGCGCCGCCCGGCGAAGCCGACAACTCCAGCACAAACTTCCGAATTGCTTCTGGCTGCGTGTCCAGATTCACGTGGGTCATGGCGGTCTCTGTTGATCTGCTGAGCGGTGCGATTCTCGCAGTAGTAGCCCCGTTGCGGCACATTTGCCGCGGAAAACGTTCGAGGCATCATTCCGTGACATGAACGGCAACCTCGAACCAAACTACAAAAACAACTCCCAACCAAACTACAAAAACAACTCCCAACCAAACCGAACCAAACTATCCCCGGTGTGCGGCAATGTTGGAGTTCAGCCCTAACTCCTTACGCCAGGCCAAGCTCTGACCCGCCCCCGACGCCCTCGCACAAATCGTTGGGAAAGTGGTGGTGGTGGTTGTAAAGCCAGTTGAAACGCCAGTTGAAATGGCTGTTGGAATGCCTGTTGAAAAGCCAGTTGAATAGCCAGTTGAAATGGCAATTGGATTGGTGCGTCTGGTTGTCCACGGTTACTGTCGGGCGGTCCGGGTTGGCTGTCCCCAGCGGCGACTCATGGATGAGTCTGTCAGCGGTTTTCCCGCCTGCCGGCCCCCACTTTTCCCGCGCCACGGCCCCCGTGCGCT
>JBGQCZ010000530.1:0-4519 GCA_041495645.1 Gemmataceae bacterium
CCGACGCGAACGGTCTTGATCTTGCCGATCCGGCCATTGCGCACGTACTCGACCGCCCTGCGAAACAACCCGCCGAACTCGCTACGCTGTTGGCTGCCGGTCTGAAAGATCCGCTTGGCCTTGCGCGCTTGGTCGATGATCTTGCGCCCTTCGCCGATATCGTGGGTGAGCGGTTTTTCGCAGTAGATGTCTTTGCCGGCACGGGCAGCGAGGATGCACGGGATCGCGTGCCAGTGATCGGGAGTGGCAATTACGACCGCATCGACTTCCTTCAGGGCCAACAGCTCGCGGAAGTCGTTGAAGGTTTTGCAGCCCTTGAAGTTCGCTTTTTTGTCCTTCGCGTAGCGGTCCTCGACCATCTTCCGTGCCGACTCGCGGCGCTCTTCAACCACGTCGCAGACGGCCACGACTTGCACATCGGGCAGGCCGAGCGATGAAGACAAATGATACCGGCCCATCGTTCCCACACCGATGAATCCAAGTTGGATCCGATCGTTGGCCTCGGCCCGAGAAGTTGCTGAAAGGAGCAACGGGCCGCTGGCCGCAAGCGCGGATGAACCCAGGAATTGCCGGCGGGATAGGGAAGCGTGCATGGCAGTAACGAAGGTAGGGGTCGGATCAGGGCGTGCTCTTCATCGAAGACACTTCCGCTCTTCTTAATTTATCATTTTCGCGGTGGTTACGGAAGCAGTGGGGCTGTTTTCACGCGCGGCTGAGCGAAGCCCTGGGTTGGGGCGACCGGCGACGCAGAATGGGGCGGAGGCCATCCGCCGGATTCTACAGCAACTCCGTAATGGGTTCTCCATCCGCCAAAATCGGCATCGGCCGGCCGCGATGGTCGAGGAAGGCCGTGTTCTTGTAGTCGATGCCCAGGTGGTGGAACATGGTGGCCCACAGATCGTCGGGTACGAGCGGGCGGTCCTTCGGATGCTCGCCCTTCGCATTGGTCGATCCGACTACTTGCCCGGTGCGCATGCCCATGCCGGCGACAAGCATCGACATCGCTTGCGGCCAATGGTCGCGGCCGGGCTGCTTCACGCCGGTTTGCGTTCCGTTCTCGTACGTAATGCGCGGCGTGCGGCCAAATTCGCCGGTCACAATCAACATGACCTTCTTGTCCAAGCCGCGCGCATAAATGTCTTCGACTAGCGCGGAGATGGCCCGGTCATACAACGGCAAGCGGATCTTGGAGTCGTTGAAGATGTGGCAGTTGACCGCGTGCGAATCCCAGTTGTACGTCCCGTCCTTTGGAAATGCCACGCCCGATTGAAACGGATTCTCCATCACCATCGTTACGAAACTGGCGCCGTGTTCGACCAGGCGCCGAGCCAGCAATGCGCGCTGGCCCCAAACGTGCATCCCGTAGCGCTCGCGAACGTACGGCGATTCGCGCGACAGATCGAAAGCCTTGCGGGCGGCGTCGGTGGTCAACAAGCTCAATGCGCGATGTTTGAGCGAATCGAGTGCGGTCATTGTGCCCGTTTGGTCGATCCGCGTCGGGACGTTGTCGATCCCGCGCATCAAGCGCATTCGCTCGTTCACTCGCGTGGCCGCGTCTGCCGTGGCCGAGACGTTTTTCACTTCGAATTTCGGGCTGCTTGGATCGCCGGAGATCATGAACGGATGCGTCGACGGCCCGAGGTAGGCTGAGCCGAAGCTGAAGACGTCGATGTGGTCGCGGCCGGGATCGGCGCCGGCGATGTAATTCGGCACCCCGCGTTCGATCCGCTCGCGAACCTTGGCGACCATACTGCCGACCATCGGAAAATCGTTGACGAATCCAGTAGGCTCGCGCGGGTCGCGGCCGGTGAGAAACTTCTTGTGCCCGCCGCCGTGATCGGCGAACGTGTGCGCGACCGACCGAATCAGCGTGAACTTGTTGGCGATCTTGGCGTGCAACGGCAAATGCTCACAAACCTCGATGCCGGGCACGACCGTCTTGATAGGCCGGAAATCGCCGCGGTACTCGACCGGGGCGTCCGGCTTCATGTCGTAAGTCTCCATGTGCGGCGGCCCACCCGGCAGCCAGATGAAGATCACGGAAGTATCGGAACTTGGCCCGCCATCCTTGGCGTGCAGTTTCAACGGCAGCAAGCCATTCATGCCGACAGCGCCAAGCGACAGCGCGCCGATCTTCAGAAAATGCCGGCGCGAAGCCGGGCCAGGGCAGGTTGCGGGATTCTTCAAGGAGGAGGCTCCGCTATGACGGAACTCGCAGGCGGGCGGGGTATGGAAATGATAGGGGACAGTTCAATCAGGGTCAATTGTATTACTACTTGATCGACGAGGCGACTCAAACACTGGTGCTGCCATTTCGTCGCGGATCGCGAGATGACGCAGCGGGCACACGTTGCAAGGCATCCCAATTGACCTTTGCCACCCAACAATTCTCATTGGTCGAAAACTCCACTGCTCCATTGGCCTGCAATTCGACTGATTGCCCATCATCGTTCGCATCGTCACAATAAAGCAAGAGCATCAGTCCATCGCTCAAACGAATCTGCTCGCGTGCAAGGTCCTGCGTGGTTCCGACGCTGTTGAGTCGAATTCGACCCAATGCATCTGCATTGTTGAAATCGGCATAAACCTTCGGTGCCATGTTCGTTACACTCCTGACCCTACGGTCTGCGAGACGGATTAGCAATCGTGGGAGTCAACAATCGGCTCGCGTCTGCCGGGTCGAGTCCAGTGAGCGTCGCGTGGTTCGGGCTACGGCCCGAAGTCCGAACGACATCACCGCCAGCGGCACGAACTACGGCTACGGTCGTCACTCCAATCTGCCCGTGAGGAATGCCTCTTGCCAGTTCAGCAACACTCAACCCCGGAGCGCATTCAACCGAAATACCCGTGACCTCGCTGGGATGCGCGCCCGTTGATCGAACTATGTCCGCGGGAAGGTTCTTGCCACCGCGGGCTACCATCGCCTCATCCGGCAATCGATTCGACATCGACTCTTACTCATGATGATACAGTGAACTCGACATCGATTGCTACACGACCTTTCGCCAGCGATAACGGAGTACGGCCTGGTTGCTCACACCTTCGGTTCCCAGCCTTTCTCGTATTCGCGTACCCACAGCTTCGCCGCGTCTCCATCGCCAAGAATGTGCCCGTTCTTCGCATCGCACTTCAACGCCCGGCCGGTGCGGTGCGCGATGTTTCCCAAATGACACAGCAATGTGCTCTTGTGGCCTTCCTCGATCTCGGAGTTGAGCGCCTTGCCATTGCGAACCGCGTCGAGCAAGTTGCCGATGTGCAGTTCATCCGGCGATGGCGCCGCGGCCTTTTTCACTTCCTTGCCGTCCGCATCGTAGAGCGTGTAGCCGGAGCCTTGAATGACCAGTTGGCCCTGATCGCCGTGGAAGACGATTTCCGGCGTTTTGCGGCCTGGCTTCTGATCGCAACTCACGCAATCCCAGGTAATCGCTTTGCGTCCTTCGAAGTCGAAGCTGACGACGTGCGTATCGGGCGTTTCCTGGTCATCATCGAAGCGATAACGCCCGCCGGTCGAGGTGACGCGAATCGGGTAATCGACGCCGAGACCCCAACGGCACAGATCGATCATGTGGATGCCGTTGTTTCCAAGTTCGCCGTTGCCCCAATGCCAGAACCAGTGCCAGTTGTAATGGAGGTAATTGCTCTTGAACGGCCTGCGCGGCGCGGGGCCTTGCCACATGTCGTAGTCCAAGCCATCGGGAAGTGGAGCCGACTTGCCGTGGCCGATCGAACCGCGCTGACTCGTGTACCACGACTGGGCCAGGTAAACGTGGCCGATCGCGCCGGCGCGAACCTGCTCGATCGCCTCGATAATCTTGGGCGAGCTTCGCCGCTGGTTGCCCATTTGCACCTGGCGCTTGTTCTTGCGCGCCGCGGCCACCATCCATTCGCCCTCCTGCGGATTGTGGCTGCACGGCTTCTCGACATACACATGCTTGCCGGCATTACAACCGGCGATCGCGCCGGGCGCGTGCCAATGGTTGCAGGTTGCAACGACCAGGATATCGACCTTCTTGTCATCGAGGATGCGATGGAAATCCTGCACCGGCGCCGGCGCTTTCCCAACGGCTTTTTCGACGGCTGCCGCCGCGGACGCCGCACGTTTCTTGTCCACATCGCACACATAGGCCACGGTGACGTTCGGCATTCTCGCGAAGGCGGTGGCCAGACCAGTGCCGCGCCCGCCGGTGCCCATCACGCCGACGATCAAATGATCGCTCGGCGATTCTTTATCGGCGGCGGAGACGCCGAGCGCCACGCCAGAAGCCAGAGCAGCGCCGAGAAAGTGGCGGCGGTTCATTGGTTCAGTCATGTTGTTGAATCTCCCAACATTTAGAATTCTGTCAATTCGACGATTCTTGTAGGGTGGGTCGAGACCGGGCTCTCAGGCCCGGTCGAGGCCCACCATTGTCTCTGGAACGCATCAATCTCTTGTGGCGGATTTCGCCAGAATTCCGGGGCCGCGTCCAACCGGAAGTCTGGCGACTTCCGCTACAGGACGTTCGAAACAGTGGGCCTCGAC
>JBGQCZ010000531.1:0-4515 GCA_041495645.1 Gemmataceae bacterium
CTTCTTCGGGCGTCAGCCGGCGGTTGCGAACGACGCGTTTCATGATCCTTGCCTCCTCGGGCCGTCCGGGTCGTCATCGAGGTCCCAGATGATCGAGTCAAGCGGCATGGGCGGCTCTCCCACGTTGTGGTATTAAAATACCACATTTGATCGCTGAATGTCAATTGGCCTGATTGGCGAATCGATCGCAACGGCCCGATTGATGAGCTAGGGTTGACATGCTCGCCGGCTCGATCCCGCCACGAAACCCACGTTCCAATTTTGGTGCAAGTCATGATCAATGCGGCTCGAATTTTCGCATCCGCGGTTGCGGTCCTCCTTGTCACGGGACACGGGTCCGTCGCCGGGCCCGGCGATCAATTGAAGGTCTATTTCGTCGGCGGCTACGAGGCGGCCAATCGGGTTGACGACGACGCCTGGTACGGCAAACGCAAGACCGACTTCTCGGGGCAAAACGTGGTCGTCTTCCCCAATCGGAACTGCCTGACGCCGGAGCGGTTTCTCAAGCTGGTTCAGAACGCGGACATTCTGTATTACAGCGGCCATTTCGGCACGCCGAAGGACATGCCCAACAACCAGGTCTTTCTGCTCAAGCCGGCCGATCCGGACAAGCGGCCGAGCGCGTTCGTCACCGCCGGCGACATCCGCACGGCTCTTCAGAGCAAGCGCGGCCCGCGCCTGGTGATCGTCAACGGTTGTCACAGCTCGGATATGGGCAACAGCGCGGTTCCGGCCGGCAACTTGATGCCCAGTGGCTTTGGCATCTCCAAGAATACGCAAGGCAGGGCTTACCTGGGCTGGCAGAAACTCGCCGTCGGTTTCGTCGGGGACGACCAGATGGGGAAGTTTCTCGACGCCTGGACGACGCCGGACAGCGAAGGGAATTATCCCACGCTCCTGGAGTCAAAAGCGAAGGCGGGGATCACCAATCTGGATATCATCGGCGACCAGACTCTGCGCTACAGAGTTCCGTTCCTGCTCGGCAGCATCGATCCCAAATCCAAGAACAGCAAACCAATGCGGATGGACTGGCGACTTCTCGATGAGAACAAGGCCGTCGCCACGTTGGATTTCGGCGCCGATTACGAAAAGGACTTCAAGAAAATGGGCTTCGATCGCCGGATGAAGCTGACCTTCGTGCGCGAGAAAGACACCTTCGTGCTGCGCGACGATCAGTTTGTCAAATTCATGGTGAAGCTTGGCGAGGACATGGCGGCGGGATTGGGCGGATTGTTCGAGGACAAACCGAACGCGATCAAGGCCACGGCCACGGTGCGCGAAGTCAGCATCATTGCTCGAGCGGATGGCGAGAATCTTCGCTTCAGCATGAAGGTCAACATCAGCGGCACCGTGACGCGACCCAAGATGCCGCCCAAGACTCAAGAGTTCATGAAAGGGACGTTCGAGATGATCGCCAAACCATTTCAGCCGACGCCCCGCGTGCCAAGCTAGCGGTCCATTGCTGGTCATTTCCGATCATGTCTTGTCCGCCACAATCTCAACGATGCCCCGTCATGACTTGGCGAGCCAAGGGGCTTGTCCCCTTGGCACTGCATGCCACGGTGGGATTCGTGTTCTTCGCGAGAGCCTGTGCCAAGGGGACAAGCCCTTGGCTCGCCAGAGCGGCGTTACGTTACGGCGCTTGCTCCGATAAGTGTACAATAGTATAATTTGTTTGCGTCGCCTCAATTCGCGCAGCCGTTCGCGCCGCGCGTGGATCATTTCGGAAGTGCGATTCATGATCAAGTATCTAACCAACCCGAGCATTTGCCGCACAACCAGCGAACGTACGAGCGCGCGTGCGGACGTGCGAGCGCGTAACCGTGCAAAATTCTTGAGGGCATCGTGGGGGCGCGGTAACGCCCGGCAGAATCAGAGGTTACGGCTGCGAGGCGCGCACTGCGTCAACGGGGAAATGTGCGGATTTGCACGCTTTGTTGGTTCAGGCAAAGAGTTGCAGGACGGGTTTGCCGTCGACCAGGCGGTGCGGGCGGCCTTCGCGGTCGGGGAATTCCATTTCCGGGGCGAGGCCCAGGGCGTGGTAGATGGTGGCGAGGAAATCCTCGGGCGAGACGGGGCTGTCCTTGACGTAGGCGGCGTTCTTGTCGGTCGTGCCGTAAACCTGCCCGCCGCGGATGCCGCCGCCGGCCAGGATCGCGGATTGGGTCGCGCCCCAGTGATCGCGGCCCTGGTTGGCGTTGATCTGCGGGGTGCGGCCGAATTCGCCGGCGGCCGCCACCAGCGTGCGATCCAACAGGCCGCGATCCGACAAATCCTCGAGCAAGGCGCTGAGGCCAAGATCGAGCGGCGGAATGCAGTACTTTTCCTTGAGCATGGCGTAGCCACTGATGCTGCCAAGAGCGCCGGTTCCGCCGTGGTTGTCCCAAACGTTGGCGACGACATTCGCCTTGGTGATGAACATCCAGTTGACCGAAACCACCTTCACGCCGGCTTCCACGAGGCGGCGGGCGAGCAAAAAGCTCTCGCCGTATTCATTGCGGCCGTAGCGGTCGCGCAGGTGCGGCGGTTCCTTGTCCAGATCGAAGGCCCGGCGCACGTTCGGCGACACGACCATTTGCAGGGCCTGGTCGCGAAACTCGTCCAGGTCGCGCATGCCGCGGCTTTGCAGGACGCGATCCTCATTCTCAAGGATCTTCAACAGTCCGTGGCGGGCTTGCAAGCGGGTGGCGTTCAGGTCGGGCAGCGGAGTGGTCGGGTGCAGGGCGGTGTCGCGGGCGTTGGGTGCGGCAATGCGTTCGAAGGGATCGTAACGCGGGCCGAGGAAGCCCGAATAAGTGCCGGAATAAGTGACGCCGTCGTGGCCGATGGGACGCGGAATGGTCACATGATTCGGGATGGCGCTGGGCGGTTGGAAGTAGGAAACGATCGAGCCGTAGTTGGGGAAGTCGCGGCGATTGCGTTGGTTTCGCGGCACGACCAGCGTCGGGTTCTGCCGCCCGGTGAGCATGTGATAGACGCTTGGCTCGTGATTGTTGCTGCCGTGCGAGAGCGAGCGGATGATGGCGGCCTTGTCGGTGTGCTTGGCGAAGAGCGGCATCTGATCGCAAATCTGAATGCCCGGCACGGCGGTGTTGATCGGCGAAAACTGGCTGCGAATGCCTTGCGGGGCGTTGGGCTTCATGTCCCAGAGATCTTGTTGCGGCGGCCCGCCCCAAAGGAAGATGAAGATGCAGGAATCAGCGCTGCCGGTCTTGGCGGATTTCGAAGCGGCCGAAGCACGGCCGCGAAGCAACGTGGGCAGGCTAAGCGCGCCGAGGCCGAGTTGGCCCAGTCGAAGCATGGCATCGCGGCGGTTCAGCACGATGAGTTCTCTTTTTCCTTACAGGGGCACGTACACGACCTGATCAGCCAATTCTCCGTCGGCACTGTACACCGCGACGATCAGAAGGTCATCAATCGCTCGCCCAATTGGCAACCGATCATCGACGACAATGACTCCGGGCATTACCTGACCGGCGCGGACCCGTTCATAGGCGTGGCGGGTCATCGTGTTCCGATCGTGTGTCACCATGACTCGGCCATCGAGGGCAGCATGAGTCAGCAACTCCTGGTCACGTGCGCTCGAAAGGCCAAGATCTTGGATTCGAAGGATATCGAGACGCGGTTCGCGGGCCAACAGACCACGAATCAGGTCCGTGTCGATATGCTCGTCGGTGAGCAATCGCAACACGTCATGACTCCTGCCGCTTCGCCCATCGAGCATTCAACTCTTCGCGCGATACACGTTGCGGCATGTCCGATTCGATTTGGCGTCGCGTCTCTGCAGCTTCGGCTTCGCGACATCGCATGTACTCGTCGACTTCGTCGCGGTGGCGCAGGTAATAGGCCAGGACCGCATAAACGTCCGCCCGCTCCAGCGAATCGAATCGCCTCGCAATCTCTTCGGCGGAGGCCCCAGCCTGGAAGGCATGGATCACGAATTCCAGCAGCACGCGAGTGTTGCCCACTCGAATTGAACCGTGTTCGTCCTTTGTCAACGGCATGGGTTCGGCTGCGAGGGTTAGTGCCATGATTGAATCCCGTACACAACGACATTGGTCAATGATTGAACCGAAACTCCAGCGCGTTCAACAGCGACCAGGCCAAGTCTTCCACAGCTTGGCGACGATTCGCCCCGCGTTTCGCCAAATACTCCGTTGCGGTTTTTCGTTCACCTGCGTCCGGGAATCGGCTGAAAAACGCCAAGTACAGTTCTTCCACCAGTTTACCAACTTCGGGCGAATCCCGCGACAATCGCGCTACATTTCCGCCCTCGTGCGTGAGTTTTGCCTGAATCTCTGGAGAGTTGAGGAAGTGCAGCACCTGGGCGACGTTCGGCTCCTGGTTGCGTTCGCATTCGCAAGCGCTGACGCGTTGCGGGCGGCCGAACTGCTTGAGGAAATAATGTGGGACCTTGCTATCCCAAAGCTGGATAGCACGCGTACCGGCCGGAACGCCGCGGAATTTCTCGGGCACGCCGGTCGTGTCGCAAACCATGTCGAGGAGAACTTCGGC
>JBGQCZ010000532.1:0-4503 GCA_041495645.1 Gemmataceae bacterium
GGGTAGTGGGTCAGTTTGTGGTGCGGCCGTCTCGGCTGCACTGCGCAGGCGGGACGCCCGCACCACAAGCCAGCCAAACTGACCCACTACCCGACCCTGGGCTATCTTATTTAACGCCTTCGGCGTAATGAGCCCGAAACGATTCATTCAAGCCGACCCATGAAACCGTTGGCCCACCTTCATCGTCTTGATATGGTCCGGCCGTGACGGTTTCTCGAAGATTCCGAGAAGGCATTCAGGCTCGGCGTCACATGTAACAAGGGACGTGATCGGCGCTCGCGGCTGGATTTCACAACTGCATGCGAAAGGTGGATTCGATGACTGTTCGTACCAGGCTCGGAACGTGGCTCGTTCTCCTTCTGTGCGCGGCGATGGCGGCCGTGGTTGCTCCGCAGGCATTCGCCTTGATCATGGGCGGTGAAGGCAACTCGCCCCTGAACGATCCAGGCTGGCCGAAGGGCGCTGCCGTCATCTTCAACACCAAGTCGCGCATCGCCTATTGGGAAGGCCCGCCGCTCGGCGGCGGGCAATGGCATGCGGAGTGTCGCGGCGATGCCAAGGCGATTAGCGCCGTCCTCGCCGATTTTGCCAAACTGGACGTGAAATCGAAGCGGGTCGTCGTGCACGACGGCGTCGGGCAGAGCTTTTGGCTCAATTTGAACAAAGAAGCGGGGAAGCGGGGGGACGCGGCCAAGATGGATTGGAGCTTCATGGTCTGGCAGCCGGCGAGCTGGGAACAACTCCGCAAGCTGCCGGCCGACCTCAACCCGATCGACCCGGCGGATGCCAAAAACGGCCCACCTTCGCAAATTGATGTCTATACGGGCGGCAATATCAAGTGGGCCGACGTGACCGTGCCGAAGGAACTCAAGATCGGGGACCAGCGGCTGGAAGCCCACGGGTTCAAGGTCGCGGACGGCATCGTCCTGGAAGGCAAAGTCACGGACCTGGCTACCAAGAAGCCGGTCGTTGCCAAGATGCGGCTCCAGCGCGTCGATCCGCAGAAGGGCGGGTATGAGTATCCGAATGCCGCGGAGGCGGCGACCGACAAGGAAGGGCGCTGGGTGTTGAAGAACGCGCCGGCCGGTTGGCATCGCGTGGTCATCGAAGCGATCGGCTACGTCCCGCGCGTGGCCGGCTATGTGCGGCTCGACGATCAGCCCCAATGGCAAACTCACGACTGCGGGTTGGCGCGTGCGGCCGTTGTCTCGGGTCTCATCAAGGACGATTCAGGAAAGCCGCTGGCGGGCGTCGACGTGAGGTTTGGGGACGTGACAACGGAATCTGGCGGCCGTTACCAGTCGCCGAACGACTATAAGTTCAAAACCGGCGCCGACGGCCGCTTCCGCGCGGAGGTCCCCGTCGGCAAGGCCGCGATTTGGCTGCACCTGCCGGGTTATATCCGGCCGGGCCTCGGAGAGCAGATCACGACGCCGAAAGAGAATATCGAGCTGAGCATGATGAAATCGGCCCGCATCGTCGTCACGGTCGATTTCACCGGGAAGGAGCGGCCCAGCGAGTACATCGTGAGCATGACGCCCGAGGGCGGAGAAAAAATCGGATCGTACGGCGGGTCGGGCAACATCAACGCCAAGAACCAGATGACGTTTGAGAGCGTCCCGCCCGGCAAGTACATGGTCCACGGCCGCCCCAACCCGGGCTCCGACAAACAGCAGACCGAACCCATCGCGATCGATCCGAAAAGCGGCCAAGCCATCGAGGTCAGACTCGTCCCGAAGTGAAGCCGCCGCGTGAGCGGATCAGCCAAATTCGGGTGAACAAACGCGCGGCGGCAAGCGCGTTATTCCACGTGCAAGTCGAAATGCGAGCCGGCGATCAGGCCGCCGATGGCGTGGACGGCGGAATCGCCGATGCCTTTGCGGAAGATGGGCGGGTAGATTTCGTCGCGGCATTCCTTGAAGTGCGCGAGCACGCCCGCATCGAGTTGCGAGCCGGAAATGGACTCGAGGATGGTGTCGATTTCCGGGGGAGTGCGGGCGGGACGGTAGCGGCGTTGCGACATCAGGGCGTCGCAGGTGTCGGCGACGGCGAGGATGCGGGCTTCGAGCGGAATGGCGGAACCGGCGAGGCGGTCGGGGTATCCCGTGCCGTCGAACCGTTCGTGATGATGCCGCACGCCCGGCCGCAGTTTGGCGAACGAGCGAATTTGCGAGATGATCTTGTCGCCAATCACCGGATGCAACTTCATCACTTCGAATTCTTTGTTGGAGAGCGGCCCTTCCTTGAGCAGGATGCGATCGGGCACGCCAACCTTGCCGAGGTCGTGAAGCAATCCTGCCATGAACAGATTACGAACCTCGGCCTCCCCGAGCTTCATGTGTTCCGCCAGTACCACGGCAATGCGCGCCACGCGTTCGCTGTGGCCGCACGTGTACGAGTCCTTCGCCTCGATCACTTCGGACAAGCCACGCAGAATACCGACCATCGACTCGCGAAAACGCTGCCGCGTCTGGGCGTGAAACTGCTGGTTGGCCAGCAACTGGTGGGTGAAATGCAGAAGCCCAAGATCCGAGCTGGAGAACGGGGTGTCGTTCTTGAAGCGCAGGATTCCGATCCAACCGGTGGAAATCTTGCCGACGCGGACGATGGCGGCGTGCTGCGGCAGCGGGCTCAACTTCGTGAGCCGGTGCGAGCGTTCCCAGAGGATTTCGTCTTTTTGTCCCGATCCGTCGGCGGAGGCCAACATCAAGAACGATTTGCACCAGGAAGAGCCCAGGTCGTTTCGCCCGGCGACGCAGGTCGTTTCGCCGGCGAGGTAGAATGCGGCTTCGACGGGGGAGGTATCGACAATCGCCTGCAGCGACGATTCGATCAGAGCCTGAGTCTGATCCAAATGACGCAGCTTGGCGATCATTTCATCGAGCGTTGCCCAAGGGGGCAAATCGGCGGCGCTCAGGCGCTGATGGGGAAACGGGGTGTCGACATCGACCCCCACGAGCTTGGGCTGGGCGATCATGTTGTTGCCTCAGGCAATCTACCCGCAAGGAAGGATAGCAATGAGTTTGAAAAAAACGAGAAAAACGAACTCACAAGGGGATTGTCGAAATCCCCCAGGCAGGTGGCCACACAATTCCATAGGCCATGAAGGGTTAGACTGTAAACCCTGTAAGAAAGTTCCGGTTACAGTAAAAAATTGAGGTCCGGGAACTTGTTCAGACGTTCATCGCCTGATGGCGAAGCCGGCCCCGGCGAAGTAGTCGTCCGAGGTCGCGCTCAGGCCCTTGCCGCCGCGAATGTCGAGCTGGAAGTTTCTCGTCCATTTCCAGGTGAAGCCGGCGTTCAAATAGTGTTGCACGCCCGAGCCGGGGGCAATCGACCCGACCGGACAAAGCGCGTACCACTCGGTGAACATTCCGAGTTTCTTGGTCAGGTCGAGGCCGATCGACGTTGAGGTGCTGATGAGTGCGTGCTGCTGGCCCAGATCATTGGTTACGCGATCGAATAACAATGAACCACCCAGGGTCAAGCGGTCCTTGATCAGGTCCCACCCGTAACAGAAATTCACCCCCGGCATGATTTCGCGGTTGGTAAACGCGGTCGCTCCTGTCGGCACAAGCGTTTGCAAGATCAGACCCGTTTCCGGCAAGAACCGTTTCTGCTCGGTGAGTGCCAGTTTGACGCCGACGTAAAGATCTTCGGCCCCGGCAGCCACGAGCCGATTGCCCGTTGTGGTGTCGACTCGATTAGTCCAGAACTGACCGACGCGGAGTTCGAACCATTCGGCAAAGAGACCCACGCGCAGCAGCAGTTCGGGATAGGTGTGGGTCCAGGTAAAGCCGGCCCCGGCCGCCTTGCTGGTAAAGGTGTAGCCGCCTTCGAGTTGGACCCGGCCTTGGCCGACGGTGCGGGCCGCCTCGCTGAAGTCCGGCCGGTCAGTCACGATCTCGTCTTTTTCTTCTTCTTTTGGTTTGGGCTCGTCGTCTGACCCGTTGCCGTTTTTCTTTTCGCCGTCGGGTTTCTTATCTTCCTTGTCCTTGTCCTCGTCCTTTTCCGGCCGGCCCACAGTCCATTTCAACAAGGTTTTTGCTCGCTCTTGTTTCCCTTCCTCATCAATGAGTGCGCGTTGCCCGGCACAACCCCACGAAACCGCCATGCAGCTGAGGCCCAGCAACAGAATTCCAGCATTCCGTGCCATCAAGGTTTCCTGCAACGAATGCATCAACTCAAAAGACCGGTTTTGCCGATGACGACGACGATTCCGCCATTATCGTATCGACAGATCGACTAAGTGATCTTTAGGGCTGTCTAGGCTTATCTCTTAGCTGGCACTAAGTCAGGTCGCGGGCGCACCATGAAAAACCGTTCAGGCCGCATTCATGAACAAGTTGTGGCTATTCAATTTGGCGAGCGGTGAACGGTTACGACTTTGAGGAGAACGGCTCGGATGATCAGCATCCGTTCGTTCGTTCGTTCGCTCGGTGAGCTGGTTCATGTTTGGTGTAACCAACAATTTGCGGTGTCACCTAATACAGCCGTTTGACC
>JBGQCZ010000533.1:0-4489 GCA_041495645.1 Gemmataceae bacterium
CGGTGTTCAACGGCAAGGAGGCCTGGATTCGCGCCAACGGCACGGACGTGCCGGCCAGCGAGGACATGCTGAACGAGTTCAAGGACGCGTCCTACATCATGGAAATGATGCAAGGATTGTTCGGGAAGGACAAGACGTTGAAGTTCAGCACCGTCGGCGAGGCGAAGATCAAGGACAAGCCGGCGATCGGCGTCAAGATCACGCGCGACGGCAAGAAGGACATCACGGTCTATTTCGACAAAATCACCGGCTTGATGGCCAAGATCGAGATGCGCAAGAAAGACGCGATGGCGGGCCAGGAAGTGAACGAAGAGCGGTTCATCCTGGAATACCAGGACGTGAACGGCCGCAAGGTCGCCAAGAAACTCGAGATTCGGCGCGACGACAAGCCGTACCTCGAAGCCGAAGTGACCAGCGCGGAGATTCTGGAGAAGTTCGAAGACAGCGAGTTCGCCAAGCCGCAGTAGCTATCTGACAGTGCGAGATTCTGCAACACAAGCCTGAAGCGCAAGCGAAGTAAGGCCTCGATCCTTCGCTTGCGCTTCAGGCTTGTGTTGCAGATTCCAGACCTCCCTCCTGAAACACATTTGCGTTAATCAGAAGGCACACCCAATCCACCGGCTTGTCGACAAGCCGCTTGCGGTGGGTTAGATTGAACGACGAAAACGCGATTGGAGCTAGGCGTCATGCAAACGGTCTTGAAAACCTCCCTGGCCGCCGTCGCTCCGCTGTTTCTCATGGCAACAGCAATCCATGCCGAAGATTGGCCGCAGTGGCGTGGGCCGAACCGCGATGCCGCGTGGAGCGAAACCGGGTTGCTTCAATCCTTCCCCGCGGAGGGATTGAAGGTTCGTTGGCGGAGCCCGGTCGGGTATGGTTGGTCGAGTCCGGTCGTGGCTCAGGGCCGGGTGTTCCTCACCGATGCGGAGTTGAAGAACCCGAAGGCCAATGAACGCATTCACTGCTTCGACGAAACAACCGGCAAGCCGCTTTGGACCTATGCCTACGATGTTCGCTACCCGGATTGGGCATTTACCGCCGGCCAGGAAGGCCGGCCGACTTCGACGCCCATCGTCAGCGGCGGCAAAGTGTACGCGGTCGGACTGCTCGGCAGCCTCTTCTGCTTCGATGCGCTGAAGGGTGATGTGCTTTGGAAGAAGGATCTCGATAAGGAATACCTGGTGCAAGAGTTTTCGTGCCGGTCGTCGCCGTTGATCGACGGCAATCTGTTAATCCTTTTCATTGGCAGTTTCATCGCCAAGTCAGAAACGTGCGTTGTCGCTCTCGACAGAGACTCCGGGAAGGAAGTATGGAAGGCCGGGAATGAAACCGTAACGAACAGTTCGCCGATTATCATCACGGCCGGCGGAAAGCGGCAGTTGATCGTGTGGACGGCGGAATCGGTCATTTCGCTGGATCCCGCGTCGGGCAAAATCTACTGGCGCGAGCGGATGAAAACCGATAATGTGGTCGCGACGCCGGTCTATCGCGACCATTTGCTGCTGATCGGCGGGATGATGCTCAAATTGAGCGCCGACAAACCGGAAGCCTCAATTCTCTGGCCGGACACCAAGGCCGCCGGCGCGCGAACCCTGAGCAACACCTCGACAGCGCTGATACTCGGCGATCATGTGTACTCGGCGAAATCGTCCGGTGAACTGGTCTGCCTGGATGCGAAGACTGGCAAACAGGTTTGGCAAAACGACAAAGTCACGGACTTGAAGAACGGCGCCAGCATCCACCTGACTCCTGCGGGCGATGCGGTATTTCTCTACACCGACCGCGGAGAATTGATTAGGGCCGAACTCACTCCGAAGGGCTACAAGGAAAACAGCCGCGCCCGCCTGGTGGAACCGACCAACCCATTCTCGGGCAGAAACACGGCCTGGGCCCCACCGGCGTACGCGAACCGCCATGTCTTCGCGCGAAATGATAAGGAATTGGTGTGCGCTTCTCTCGCGAAACCGTAACTGGGGCAGTTCTTTTCGAGGTCGCCAGCTGCCAATCGGAAATCGACTCGGATCAACGTGAGCCTGTTGGCGAACGGTTTCGCGCGTTTCAAATCAGCGAGCGAATCGCAATTCCCGATGCCCTCATTCGTTGCGCGCTTCGCGACTGGAATGATGTTGCTAAACTGATTTCTGGTTACAGATAGAAAATTCTGTTGCCACCTCAACGGGTGTTCTCCTGATCGCGGAGGCAGAACGGCGAAATCCTGACGATTCCCTCCACTGTTGCAATTGACATCTAGCGCGGCCACAGTTATCCTCACTTCCGATCCTCACTTCCGATCCTCACTTCCGATCCTCACCTTTGGAGAGTTCGCCATGCTTAGGCCAGTTTTCGTCTTAGCGACTGTTCTCGCGGTCGCAGCTGTGTGCTCAACCAACACGTATGCCGAAGAACCGGGAACAATTACCTTTGACGCCAACAATCCCGTTTGGCCTGCAACAACCGGACCTGGAAAATTTGTTGACGCCGCTGTTCACTACACGTTGAGCGCCGGCTACACCGCCACAAACCTTCGAGTAGCTTGCTTGAAGGTCACGGTTGGTGCGGGCGGAGTTCGCACTTATTCCGAACTCGGCTACACCGACTCCCCCAATCCAAATGGAAGCGGTAGTCATTCGGAACAGCTGATCAATAAGGGGACGTACCTTATCAGAGTGACCCTCTCCACAATAAAGAACAACATGATGCAGCCCAACGTCGTAATCGACTCGGCAGACAAGGCCTACCCATAAGCAGAACCAAGGGTGGCCGAACAGCCTGCCGAGACTCGCAATCCAGCCGGATTCCGTTTTTTGGCAGGTGGTTGCCACGCGATCCTTACCGTCATTGAGACTTTGTTCATTTGTATGACGCCCGTCCAAAACATGGAGGTTGTCTTATGGCTCGGCACATCCGATTAAACCCACGACTGGGGCTGACGCTGTTGGAACTGTTGGTTGTGATTGCCATCTTGGGAGTGTTGATGGCCCTTCTGTTGCCCGCTGTGCAAAGGGTTCGGGCCGCGGCGCTCCGTCTGAAATCGATGAACCAACTGCGGCAGATTGGTCTCGCAATTCACAACTTCGCTTCTTTGCATGAGGGGCGGGTGCCGGGTACGGGCAATGACGCCCCCTACCCGGAAGACGGCTCCATACTAGTTGGAATCTTGCCATTTATCGAGCAAAGCGAGTGGGAGACGCGGACAGACAGCTTGGGTCGGCCAGTGTTGTTCCGCGTGAAGCTCTACATGAGCCCCGCCGACCCAAGTTTCGATTTTTATCCTGATGGGATCAACCCGTTGGCCGGCAACTGCAGCTATGCTGTCAACATGCAGGCATTCGGACCAAGGACCCATCTTGACCGAACGTTTCCGGACGGCGCTTCCAATACAATTGCCGTTGCTGAGCACTACGCTCGATGCACGGATCGAGCGCTTTTCGACTTTAGCATGTCAGGCGAGGGGCACGGGTGGTCTGGAGGCGTCATGACATTAACTTTCACGCCACGGCGCGCGACTTTTGCCGACGGAAACCTCGGGGACGTGGTTCCAATTACGAGCGGCTCGCCCCCAATTTCGGTTGGCTCTGTATCGGGCAAGACCTTTCAGGTCAGGCCTCGCCCAAATGAATGCGATCCGACCATTCCGCAGACGCCACACGGCGAAGGAATGCTAACCTTGATGGTTGATGGCAGGGTCAGAACGGTAAGCGGCTCGGTTTCGCCTCAGGTGTTTTGGTCGGCAGTTACGCCTCGTGGCGGTGAGGCGATTCCAATCGATTGGTAATTCAACGTCTTGACTTTGAATTCGACCAGCATCCTCAAGGTTTCCACCTGCGCATCGCCCGTCCTTTTCAAGAGAAATTGGTGAGTGAAATCGGTGTCTGTTCTTGATCCGCGAAGTGTGAAATCGGTGTCTGTTCTTGATCCACGAAGAAATAGAACTGACATCGCTCCCCATTACAACTCAGATCACCGACAATTTGTCCGCGTTGAGCGCGTAGCCGCACATCAGACGAACGCCGGTTTCGATCGCGGCGTCGGTGAAGTCGAATTGCGGAGTGTGCAGCATGGGGTAACTATCGCGGCCGGGTGGAATCAGTCCGTAGAACCCGAAGCAACTCGGCACGGCGCGGCCGTAATACGCGAAGTCTTCCGACGCCATCCACGCGTGTTCCATGTGGTTGATCTGGTTCTGCCCGCATACCTTCTCGGCGACCATGAGGGCGAAGTCGGTCAACCCTGAGTCGTTATTGACCGGCGGAAACGGCGAGGTGTAGGTCACGTCGGCGTGGCAGCCGAAGCCGCGTGCCACGTGTTCCGCCATTTCACTTAACCGGCGTTGCATCAACTCGAACGTCTCGGCAAAATGCGCCCGAATCGTGCCAACCATTCTCACTGCGTCGGGAATGACGTTGGTCGCGATGCCGCCGTGAATTCCGCACACCGAAACCACGGCCGGATGCAGCGGGTCGATGTTGCGCGAGACGAGAGTCTGGAC
>JBGQCZ010000534.1:0-4484 GCA_041495645.1 Gemmataceae bacterium
CTCATCGACAACGGCACCCACTCCGTGGATATCATACGTTACTTCCTCGGCCCGATCACCGAAGTGCTGGCGATTGAAGGAAAGCGCATTCAGAATTTGCCCGTGGAAGACACCGTACAACTGTTCGTCCGGAGCGCCGGCGGCGTGACCGGCCACATCGACCTGACCTGGAGCATCAACAAGGAATTGGATTGGTTCCTTAGCGTGTTCGGCAACAACGGCGTGATTCAGGTCGGCTGGAAAGAATCCCGCTACCGGCAACAATCCAGCCGCGATTGGATCGTCTTCGGCAAGGGCTACAACAAGGTGCAGGCTTTTCGCAGCGAATTGACCAATTTCGCAGATTACATTCACGGCGAAGACCGGCTGTTGATCAATGCCGAGGACGCGGTCGCGTCGGTCGAGGTGATCGAGGCGGCCTATCGCAGCGTCCCGCGGGCGAGATGGGAGCCTGTCGCCAACGGCGAGGTGCGCCCGCAACTGGAGGTCCGCCGGTGACCGAGGCCCGCATTCATCCCACGGCGATCGTGGAAGACGGCGTGCGGATCGGCCGCGGCACTTCGGTTTGGGACAACGTTCACATCCGGCATCGCACGATCATCGGCGACGAATGCATTATCGGCGAAAAGACGCACATCGCCTACGACGTGAAGATCGGCAATCGGGTCAAAGTCAACGCCTTCGTCTACATCTGCACCGCGGTCACCATCGAAGACGGCGTCATGATCAGCGCCGGGACGATTTTCACGAACGACCGCTTCCCGCGCGCGACCACGCCGGACTTGAAACAACTGCGATCGTCCGCGCCGGACGAACACACACTGCCGACGCTGGTACGCGAAGGCGCCACCATCGGCGCGGGCTGCACCATCGGCAATGATCTGGTCATTGGCCGCTGGGCCACGATCGGCATGGGTTCACTAATCACGAAGTCGATCCCGGATTTTGCGTTGGCCATTGGCCATCCCGCCGTGCCGGTCGGATGTGTCTGCCGTTGCGGGCAATTGCTGCTGCGCTTCGCACCGGGTACGAAGCCACCGGATCAAAAGCTGACGTGCGAGGAATGCGGGCGGATGTATCAATTGAACGAAGGCTTGGTTCACGAGCAATGACCACCGGCGGCGAACATTGGGGCATCATCGGCGGCGGCATGCTCGGGCTGACGTTGGCGCACCGCTTGCGCCAGCGCGGCCATACGGTCTCGGTTCTCGAAGCCGCGCCGCATCTGGGCGGGCTGGCGTCGGCCTGGCGACTCGGCGACATCACTTGGGACCGGCATTACCACGTCATTCTTCTTTCCGATTCGCGGTTGCGAAACCTGCTCGCCGAATTGGGACTTGAATCGGAATGCCAATGGGTCGAAACCAAAACCGGCTTCTACACCGATGGCCGCTTGCACTCGATGTCGAATTTGCTTGAGTTTCTCAAGTTTCCACCGCTGCGTTTGATCGACAAATTCCGGCTCGGCGCCACGATCTTCTGGGCGTCGAAGATCAAGAACTGGAAGAAACTGGAGCGCATTCCGGTTTACGACTGGTTGCGGAAATGGTCCGGCAAAAGGACAACCGAGAAGATCTGGCTCCCACTCTTGCGGGCGAAGCTCGGTGAGAGCTATCGCGACGCCTCGGCCGCATTTATCTGGGCCATCATTGCCCGCATGTATGCCGCTCGCCGCTCGGGCCTGAAAAAGGAAATGTTCGGCTACGTTCGCGGCGGCTACGCGAAAATCCTCGATCGCTTCGTCGAGCATTTGACCGAAGCCGGCGTGACGTTGCAAACGGCCGCGACTGTGCGGGCCGTAAGGCCCGATGGCGGCGGCGTGCGCGTCGAGTTGCGCGACGGCGAGCCGCGGCATTTCGATCGCGTCGTCGTCACGTCCGCATCGCCGCTCGCGGCCCGGCTCTGCCCGGACCTAAGCGAAAAAGAGCGACTTGCCCATCAAAACGTCAAATATCAAGGCATCGTCTGCGCATCGTTGCTGCTGAAGAACTCGCTCGGTCCCTTTTACGTCACCAACATCACGGAAACTTGGGTGCCGTTCACGGCCGTGATCGAAATGTCGGTCTTGGTGGACAAGTCCGCGTTCGGCGGCCACGCGCTGGTCTATTTGCCGAAATATGTCGGGCCCGACGATCCGTTGTTCGAAGAGAGTGACGAGTCGATTCGCGAGCGATTCGTTTCGGCTTTGGAAAAGATGTATCCGCATTTCCGTCGCGACGATCTGTTGGCGTTTCAGATATCGCGCGTGCGGCAGGTATTCGCGATTTCGACGCTGAACTACTCCGAACATGTGCCGCCGATGACGACTTCGGTGCCCGGTGTCTACCTCGTCAATTCGGCTCACATCATCAACGGCACGCTCAACGTGAACGAGACGGTGCAATTGGCCGAGTCGGCGTTGGAACGAATTTTGGCGGAAACGCGAGCATCGCCGGCGGAGGTCTCTGCATGACCGCCACGAAGCGCCTGCTCGGCAGCCTGTCGCTCGACCTCGACAACAAATGGTCGTACCTGAAAACGCACGGCGATGCGATCTGGGAATCGTTTCCATCGTACTTGGATCTGGTCGTCCCGCGCGTTCTGGCGTTTCTGAAGGAGCGGAACCTAACAATCACGTTCTTTATCGTCGGGCAGGACGCGGCGTTGCCGCAGCATCGCGAAGTACTGCGATCGCTGGCCGAGGCCGGTCACGAAATCGGCAACCACTCTTTTCACCACGAGCCGTGGCTGCATTTGTACAGCGAGCAGCAGATCGAAGAGGAACTCGCCAAGGCGGAAGAGAGCATCGAATCGGCGACGGGCGTGCGGCCGACGGGTTTTCGCGGGCCGGGGTTTAGTGTGTCGCCCATGGTCCTGCGCGTACTGGCCAAGCGCGGTTATCGCTACGATGCCTCGACGTTTCCGACCTTCCTCGGCCCGCTCGCTCGCGCGTATTACTTTGCAACCTCGAAATTGTCTCCCGAAGAAAAGGCCAAGCGCAAGATGCTATTCGGCAAGTTTCGGGAAGGCTTGCGAACGCTCCGGCCCTATCGTTGGAGGACGTCGCCCAAACCGGTCGTGGAAATCCCCGTCACTACGGTGCCGATCTTCAAAGTGCCGTTTCACGTCAGCTACTTGATCTACCTGGCCTGCTACAGTCGGTTTCTCGCCGTGAGTTACTTCCATTGGGCACTAATCATGTGCCGCCTGACGAATGTTCAACCGTCGCTGTTGCTGCATCCGCTCGATTTCCTCGGCGGGGACGATACCTCCGACCTCGGCTACTTTCCGGGCATGTCCATGTCCGGCCCGCGAAAGCTTGAGTTGTGCGCGGCGTTCTTCGATCTCTTTTGCCGCCATTTCACACCGGTCACGATGCGGCAGCACGCCGAATCGTTGCCAGACGACGGTCGGACCGTGCCCCTGTCGCGGTTCTGATTCGACGCCTCGCGGCTGCGCGCGTATCATTCGGGTATGGCAGTTATCGAAGCGAAGAACCTGGTAAAGACATATCGGGTGCATCAGAAAAAGCCGGGGCTCGGCGGGGCGCTGCGCGGCCTTTTCCGCCGCGAGTACAAGAGCGTGCAAGCAGTTGACGGTGTGAGCTTTCGCATCGAACCCGGCGAAATGGTCGCCTTTCTCGGGCCCAACGGCGCGGGCAAAACCACGACTTTGAAGATGCTCTCGGGGCTGATTTACCCGACCAGCGGCGAGGCGGAAGTGCTGGGCCACGTACCGTGGAAGCGCGAGGACGTGTTCCGCCGCCGGTTTTCTTTGGTGATGGGGCAAAAGAATCAACTCTGGTGGGACCTGCCCGCGTCCGACAGTTTCCAGCTTCACCGCGAAATCTATTCGATCCCGAAAGCGGACTTCGATCAAACCCTCGGCGAGTTGACCGAGTTATTCGGCGTTCGCGAGTTGACGCGCCAACCGGTGCGCGAATTATCGTTGGGCGAGCGGATGAAGATGGAGTTGATGGCAGCCCTGCTCCATCGTCCGCAACTCCTCCTGCTGGACGAGCCAACGATTGGCTTGGACGTCTTGGCCCAAGTCACGATTCAGCGTTGCCTGAAGGAATACAACGCGACCCGTGGCGTGACGATGCTGCTCACAAGTCATTACATGCGCGACGTGGAAGCCTTGTGCCAACGCGTGTTGGTGATCACGCACGGCCGCGTGCTTTACGACGGACCGCTGAAGAAATTGACGGAGCGATTTGGGACGGCAAAATTCCTCAAGGTGCATTTCGAAGGAGAAACGACGCCGGCCGATCTGGAAAAGTACGGTGAAGTCGTTGAACGCAACGGGCCGGTCGCGGATTTGCGCATCGAACGCGCCAAGATCGCCGATGTGCTGAGCGCGATGCTCGACAAGTACTCAATAATTGACATCGGCGTACAAGACCCGCCATTGGAGTCGGTCATCGCCCGTGTGTTTGAGGAAGGTTCGCAAGAATCGAAAAAGAATTAACCACAGAGTCACAGAGGCGAACCGGCTGCGTAAGC
>JBGQCZ010000535.1:0-4481 GCA_041495645.1 Gemmataceae bacterium
GTATGGCCGTCGTGGCCGCAGGCGTGCATTCGGCCCGGATGGGTCGAGGCATACGACAGGCCGGACTCTTCGGCGATGGGCAGCGCGTCCAAGTCCGCCCGCAAACCAATTGCCGGGTCATTCCGGCGCGCTTCGGCCGGTTCGATCCAGGCCACGACGCCCGTTTCGGCGACTCCCGGTTCGAATGGAATGTCCCATTCACTCAATTGCTTTTGAACGACAGCGCTGGCGTAGGTTTCCTGATAGGCCAATTCTGGATGGGCGTGCAAATTGTGCCGGATCGACACAAGCCGCGGTGTGATTTCGGCCAAATGGCGTTCGAGGCTGGACATGGTGCACCTCGGTTGATGGGACGCCGGCCGTCGTGCCGCTTGCGCTTCTCCAGGTTCGATTCGCCTCGATTCAAATGAATCGAGCCGCTATCTTATTATCGAACGCTCGTCAAATCAGACGAACCCGCCAAGCGAGAGAGCAAAGCTCGCTTGCATAATCATACCACACGGCTAGGTGCCGCAACGTTGTTGAATGACCAATGAAGTCTACGTCTGGACGATTCCGCTGGACCGGCCGGCCAACCAGGACGAATTGCGCTCCGTGCTGTCGCCGGATGAGCGTCAGCGCGCGGATCGTTTCCTTTCCGAACGCGATCGCGCGCGTTTCGCGACTTGCCGGGCGTCGTTGCGGCGAATCTTGGCCGGCCTGCTGGACACTAACCCTTCCGAGATCAGCTTTCAGTACTCGCCTTTCGGCAAACCATCACTTGCTGAGAACGAGGGGCTTCATTTCAACGTGTCGCATTCTAATCATTTCGCGTTAGTTGCCGTCGCGATGGGCCGAGCTGTCGGGGTAGATGTAGAATTTGCGCGGGCAGATTTCGCGACCGACGCGGTCGCACAGCGGTTCTTTTCACCGCTTGAGCGGGAAGCGCTCGGGCGCTTGCCGGCCGAGTCGCGGACCGAGGCGTTCTTCCGCTGCTGGACGCGCAAAGAGGCGTTCATCAAGGCCATTGGCGAAGGGCTGTCATTTCCGCTCGACCGCTTCGACGTGACCTTGGCCCCAAATGAGCCACCGCGACTGCTGCGGGGGGGCGAGGATCCGGAATCCGCGAAACGCTGGTCGCTGCACGATCTCCCGGCGCCAACCGGCTACTTTGCCGCGCTGGCGATTGAAGGCGAGGCACGAATTGTCGAGCGAGCTGACCTGCCAAATTGACATGAGCGCATCTGTTCAACAACTGCGTGTGGTTTTTCGCTCAAATGTAAAAACCAGAGGACCTTCGTAAGTCGTTGGTAAACATTGGTTTTCGACAAATGGATTTTGGTTTTTCGCTCAAACCGGTGATTTCGCGGATGGGTGGGAGGGTGTGTCCGAAATCAATGAAGAAACTGTGAAGGCTACTTGATCTTCAAGTCCTCTTCCGGCACGTCTACCGCGAGACCAACTTTCGGGATCGGTAGTTTCAATGTCCACAAAACGCCCTGCGCCACGAGCCGGCGATATTCCGGGTGCTTCCAGTTGTCGTGAAAGTGCAGACCGCTGAAGCCGAACGACCGCCCGCCGCCGGGCCGTTCCCAAGCCCAAGCTACGGACTCGTCTTTGCCGTCAATCGAAGCCTGAATCACCGGTTGCAACTGGCCGGTCTTCGCGAACTTGAGCTTGTAGTAGAATTCGTCCTTCGCGCGAAACGCGGCAATGCCAGTCGCGATTGCGTGTTTGGCTTCCGGTTGGACGTTGGTCTCGAGCACTTGGTATTTGCGGTCGGCGCCGCCGTGGCAGCCGCCAATCAAATTCACGCAGGCGTCGATGTATTTTTCATCCTTGGCGCCAATGCCCCAGTGGAGTCCGACGATCGCGCCGCCGCGCTTGGCGAGCTTTTGCAGCGAGTCGAGACGCTTTGCGTCTTGCTGCATCCACTTCGCTCCCTCGCACAGGAACAACACGACGCAATCCGCGCGTTCGAGCAATTCAGGGCCTTCCTTCCAAGGCTCATCGGCGCGAACCAATGCGGTCTCCAACCCGGCAACCGGTTGCAGGCAGCGGCGCAGGATCTTGAGACCGGCGACGTATTCGTGCGTTTGCGGCGGATGGCCATCGGGCCCCTGCCCGACAAGCAAAACCCGCTTGGGCGCTTCGGCGGCGGCGACGGTGCAGAAACAAGCCACAAATAAGGTGACAAGAATGATTGAACGCATGGGGGCAGTATAGTCGCCGGCGGCGGGGAAAGCTGGTGAAAGACGGTGGAAAGGGAAATTCGCAATGGTCGTATCGACGATGCGCTTTTAGGGACATTCGCTCATGTGGCGTGGGGGGAAATGACGATTATTCCGAACGAGACGGATATAAGGGTTGTTCGGGATCTACAGCTTGCGCCGCCCAAGACAGGACGGCACTCATCCCCAGCCCGCCTCACGCGACCCAAGTGAAAGGAAGACCCCTCATGCGCCGTGCTCTCTACGGAACTCTGGCGGGTTGGCTGACAGGTGCGGCCGGCCTAATGGCCCAAGTCCCGCCTCCTCCGCAGCGACCCATCGAGCCGCCGGCGCCTCCCGAACAGGTCGCGCCCGCGCCATACCAACAACAGGTCGCGCCCTATCAGCAGGTGCCGTACCAGCAATACCAGCCAAATACGGGGCGTCCGTCGTACTATCAGGGCCCGGGAATGGAAGATCAGCGGCAGCCAATGCCGCCGAGCTACGGACCGATGATGGGCGCTCAGATGCCGGGCAATTTTGCCTATGGCCCACCCATGAACGCCCCGATGATGCGTGGCCCGCTCCTGGGCGGTTACCCGACCAACGCGGCCATGATGCGCGGTCCGATGATGATCAATCAGGGCGAAGTCATGCCGCAGCCGAATCCCGGTGTGCCGATGCAGCCCATGCAACCGGGTTACGATCCGCGCATGGCTGGTCCCAGCAACTTCGCGCCGGGATACTACGGACAAAATGGCGGCGGTTGGAGCGATGGCGGCGATGGCGGCGACGGCTGCTGGAACGGCAACTGTTGGAACCGCTGCCCGTGCGGCGCCTGCGGACCCGAGGGTCGAACCTGGGCCAGCGCCGAACTGCTGTTTTTCTGGACCAGAGGACAAAACCTGCCGCCGCTGGTCACCCGCGGGGTAGACGCGACCAATCCCGGGATCATCGGCCAAGCTGGAACCACGATCCTTTTCGGCAACTCAGCAGTTGGCCAGGACCTACGCATGGGCGTTCGCGCCCGCGCCGGATTCTGGATCGACGAATGCCAGATGCTCGGATTGGAAGGTAGCTTCTTCTTCCTCGCCAATAGAGAAATCAACTTCATGCAGGACTGCCAGGTGGGGGACGTCATCTCGCGGCCGTTCTTCAACGCGGACCCCAATGTGAACGCTCAAGATGCCGAACTGGTTTGCCAGCCGGGCGTATTGTGCGGCCACGTAACGGTCACGGCCTTCAATGAGATGTATGGAGCGGATGCCAATTTCCGCCGTAACCTCTGCTGCACGCCCACCTATCGGATCGATCTGGTCGGCGGCTTCCGCTACATGCACCTGTACGACGACTTGCAGATTCAGGAAAACCTGACCAACCTCGATCCGAACCGCGGCGCGATCGGCGAAGGATTCCTCATCACGGATCGCTTCCAGGCCCGGAATGACTTCTACGGCGGCCAGATCGGCGCTGCCGGCGAGTTCCGCAGCGGCCAGTTCTTCCTCGATTGGCGCGGCCTGGTCGGCCTCGGTTCGACCACCCGCACGGTGATCATCGGCGGCACGACGACGTTCCTCGATCCAGTCCCGGGCGGCAATCCCGCTACTCAACCGGGCGGCCTACTCGCCCAGCAATCCAACATCGGCACGTTTACGTCGAACCAGTTCTCGGTCATTCCGGAAATGAACCTGAATCTCGGCATGAATGTCACGCCAAACCTACGAGTTTGGGCCGGTTACACGTTCATGTACTGGAACAACGTGATGCGGGCGGGCGAACAAATCGACTTGAATGTCGACGCCACGCAGATTCCCACCCGGGCTGCTCCCGGCCCGTTGGGGACCCAGCCGGCCTTTCTGGCTAAGGTCAACGACGTTTGGATTCAAGGCCTGAGCCTGGGCGTACAACTGCGTTATTGATCAAAACGAAGCGCGTCCGTCCTAACCGCCCAGCGGGTCGTCAGATTCGCGGGGCGGTTCGCTTTTACCCTTCCCCTTTTCCGCGCAGCGCGATTCAATACACCGTCGTTTCCCCGGATTGACCGGGTCCGAACAATGGAATGGACGGGTTGGATCGCGAGATGTTGCAACTAGCCGGACATTCCGAGACAGTTCACGCACTGGCCTTCGCGCCGGACGGGCAAACGTTGTTTAGCGCCGGTAGGGATCGCACCATTCGCTTTTGGGACGTGGCGGGTGGACGCGAACGCATCAAGCTCGACGAACACGCCGGCCCGGTGCTGAGCATTGCAGTGCATCAACTCGGCAAATTGCTGGCCAGCGGCGGCGCGGA
>JBGQCZ010000536.1:0-4457 GCA_041495645.1 Gemmataceae bacterium
GCGATCAATCGAATTGGATTCGATCGCTACGTCGATCGCATGGTGCTGTCGCCGGGTTACGCCAACGAACAGCGTTGGAAGGCACTCGTTCGCGTCACCGAAGCGGTCATGGATCGGGCCAACAAGCTCGGCCACGCCGGCACGCCGTTGCCTCAGGTTCAGTGGGCCGAGTTGCCGTTGCTCACGGAATTGCCGCCGCGCTACGTGCAATCGTCGCGTGTGCTGGTGGATGGTCATACCGAGCGATTACGCGGTTTTCGCAGTTGCATCGTTGTCAGTTCCGCCGCCATCGACCGGTTCAACGAAATTCGCGACAGCATCGTCATCATCAACGGCGACATCCCGCGTCTGACCAGCGTCTACAACTCGCTTATCATCTGCACCGGCGACGTGGCTCCGATTTCCACGTTGCGCAGCAGCGTCGTGCTCGCCGTGGGCCATTTCGACGGTTCCACGGGCGCGCAGAACAGTCTCGTCCAGGCCCGAAAGATGGTTCGAAATCCCTCTGGTGAAGCGAACGTCTTCGTTAATCTCGGCAAAGCACCCGACGGCGATGCGAACAAGTACATTCAGACGGACCAGTCGCCCCTAGGTGCGCTGAGAATGTTCGCGCCGGAAATGCTGGGCGCGACGATGAAGCTCACAGGGGGCGAAGCAGTCGTCGAAAGCGTGACCGACAAATCGCCCTTGGCCATCGCGGGCGTGCGCAAAAATGACGCCGTGCTGGCGATCGAACAAAACAAATGGTCCACGGAAGATGAATTCCGCGTGCTGCTCCGAAAGAAGTCGGCGCAGCCGACCATGGCACTGACGATCCGCCGCGGAGACAAGGAAATGACGCTGAACGTGAAGTTTGTCGAATAATCCTCCCTATTCCGATTCTCCCTCACATTCATAAGATTTTCTTTCGTGGCACCCGCCTTCCCGAACGGCCGACCCGACGGTGATTCATGGAGCCCCAGGAGATTCCGAACACGCGTATGCCGGTGCTGGCGTTTACAACCAGTGCCGAGGCTTCGCAACACGTCGCCGCCCAGATTGCCGCCGCCATTCGCCGCAATAACGCCGCCGGGAAGGCCACCGTCCTTGGCCTCGCGACCGGCTCCACTCCCATCGGGCTCTATCGCGAACTCGTTCGACTGCACAAGGACGAACAACTCGACTTTTCGCGCGTCGTGACCTTCAATCTCGACGAGTACTTTCCGATGTCGCGCGGCGATTCGCACAGCTACTACCAATTCATGCAGGAAATGCTGTTTCGCCATGTGAACATCAGCCCCAAGAACACGCACATTCCCGACGGCGAAGCGCCCAAGGATCGCATCGACGGGAACTGCCGGGAGTACGAGCGGTTGATCCGCGAACACGGCGGGATCGAGATTCAAGTTCTCGGCATCGGGCGGACCGGGCACATCGGTTTCAATGAACCGCCGTCGCCTGGCACCAGCCGCACCCGCCTGGTTTCGCTCGACGCGGTCACGCGCCGCGACGCCGCATCCAGTTTCTTCGGCGAGGACAACGTGCCCGCCCAGGCGCTCACGATGGGCGTCGGCACGATCCTCGAGGCAAAAAAGATCTTCATCATGGCCTTTGGTGAGCATAAGGCCAGCATCGTGCAAAAAGCCGCCGAAAACCCGGAAACGGAATCGGTGACCGCCAGTTTTCTTCAGGACCACTCGGACGCCACGTTCATTCTGGATGAGTCCGCGGCGAAGGAACTGAGCGCGAAGAAGCGGCCTTGGGAGCGCGGCTCGATCCAATGGTCGGATGAATTGATCCACAAGGCCGTGATTTGGCTCAGTCTGAAAGCCGGCAAGGGCCTGCTGAAGCTCGACGACGACGATTTTCGCGACCACGGCTTGTACGAACTATTGCGCGAGCACGGTTCGGCCCAGGATTTGGGCCAGCGCGTGTTCGAGGACCGGCTGCGGACGTTGATTTCCTATCCGGCCGGCCGCGATCCGAAGACGATTCTCATCTTTAGCCCGCACCCGGACGACGACGTGATCAGCATGGGCGGAACGATCATCCGCCTGGTCGGGCAGGGCCACAAGGTTTATGTCGCGTACATGACCAGCGGCAACATCGCGGTGTTCGATCACGACGCGTTGCGCTTCGTCGATTATGTTCGCTGGGCCAACAAAAGGTTTGGCATCGACGAGGACAAGACGGCGACCTTGACCCGGCAAGTTTGCGAATTTTTGGAGAACAAGGCGCCCGGCGATCCGGACATCCCGGCCGTGCTGGAGATCAAGACGCTGATTCGCGAGACCGAAGCCCGTGCTGCGGCGCTGGCCTGCGGGATTCCCGAGGAGCAGTGCGTCTTCATGGACCTGCGTTTTTACCGGACGGGCACAATTGCTAAGGCCCCGATTCATGCAGACGACATTACCGACATCATGGCTTTGATCCAAAAACTGAAACCGGCGCAGGTCTACGTGGCCGGAGAAATGTCCGATCCGCATGGTACTCATAGGATGTGCGCGGAGGCGATCTTTGAGGCGGTCAAGCGGGTCAGGCCCCAGGGATCGTCGTTTGAGGTATGGCTTTATCGCGGAGCCTGGGAAGAATGGGAACCGCACGAAATCGAACGCGTGGTTCCGATCAGCCCGGCCGATTTAGAGCGCAAAAAGGTGGCGATTTTTCGTCATCAATCACAGAAGGACCGGGCGATGTTTCCTGGTGGGGCCGACCGGCGAGAATTCTGGCAGCGGGCCGAGGACCGGAACAAAGACACGGCCAAAGTGTACGACGCGATGGGATTGCCGGAGTTTTACGCGTTGGAAGGCTTTGTACGCTGGAAAGGCTGAGAATTCAGGGGCTTTGTGACCGGCCTTGACGCCGGTTGCCTTGACGCGCGGGCCGTTGGTCGCTAATCGGGCGTAAGGTTTCGCCATCCGCTTCGTTCGGAGCGGCGAACCCGGCCGAATGACAGGTCCTCAATAAACTGACGCAGCAGGCCCTTGATTGGCGATCTATGATGGGTATGGGGGGATTGCGGAGAAGTCAGCATCTCCCAAACCTTGGAGTTATGCGATGAGTGGCAAATCCGACCGGGCCTCGGGAGCTCGGGCAAAGTCGCGGCGAAAAGCGGAACCTGTCGATCTGCCGACCGTGCGCCGGATGCTGCCGCTGGTTCAACGCATTGTTTCGGACATCGTGCTCGACCACAAGGAACTCAATCGTTTCGCGTTTGAACAAGAGGGTTTGGATCGCAACAAGCGGGAACTTAGCTGGCCCGAACGCGAACGCCGCTACACGGTGCAAGGCGAATTAAGCCGGCTGCAAACCCGGTTGGATGACGAACAACGCGAATTAGACTCCTTGGGCGCCGTGCTATTTGGTTCCAACGATGGCCGAATCGGCTTTCCCACGCTGGTCAACGGCCGCCCAGCCTATTTTTCCTGGCAATTAGGCGAAGACGGCATCAATTACTGGCATTTTGACGGCGAGGCCGCCCGTCGCCCGATCCCGACAAACTGGAACGAAACCAACCAAATCAAGCTGCTGAACCAGCGGTAATACGGCTGAATTGTCGTATTCCAGCTTCTCGGACAGAACGAAGGTCGTTTGGCTAATTTGGCGCAACTTCTTTTGCCAATTGTAGTTAAGAGATGGAATCCAGTTTCGGTCCCGGTCGTCAAATCCAGAAAAAGCCGTCTTTCGAACAAAATCGAAAAATTCCGAAAAAAATGGTTCCGCCCATTTGCATCGTCAAAAATCGTGTTCTAGGATCGAGTGTCGGCGGCAAGCTTTAGTTGTCGTCGGCATTCAATGTGGGTCTTAACCGTTCCGAGGGGGGAACGGATAAGGCAACCGAGCTACCGAAGGGATGGACGGGACCCGTAAGTATGCTTGGTAACCGGGCTTCTCGCGAGAGAAGCCCGGTTTTTTTATGCGCCCATCGGTCGTTCCATTCTTTCGCTGCCAATCCTGGATAGAATCAGCTTCGTAGTCGAACGGAATGAATTCCGTTCTACTTGTCCGTGAGGCTTCGTATGCTTGGTGTAACCCTCGGAGTTCGAGCGTTTCTCGAACGTGCCGGGCAGGAATTACTGCGGATCAATGCCGGCGAAGTTCAGGCGCTGGCCGATTCCATTCACGCCTGTTACCAGTCGGGCAGGTTCGTATTCGTCATTGGCAACGGCGGCAGCGGGTCCAATGCCTCTCATTTGTGCGAAGATCTTGGCAAAGGGACGCTGCGACGCCAGGATTTCGATAACGACGCGAAGAAGCGCTTGCGCATCTTGAGCCTGACCGACAATACGCCGTATATTCTGGCCTGGGGCAACGATGAAGGGTTCGATCGGGTGTTCGTCGAGCAGATGAAGAACCTCGCCAGCCCAGGCGATTTGCTCGTGGCCATCAGCGGCTCGGGCAACAGTCCTAACATCCTTCGCGCCGTTGATTGGGCCAACGCCCACGGATTGACCACGTTTGGATGTACGGGCTTCGAC
>JBGQCZ010000537.1:0-4456 GCA_041495645.1 Gemmataceae bacterium
CGGCTTGGTTCCATCCGCCGGTTTGGTCCCGTCGGCAGGCTTGGTTGCGTCGCCGGGCTTATCCGATGGTTTCGGACCTTCAACAGGTTTAGTCGTAGCCGGCCCCATCGGCGTCAATGGGACCATCGGCATGGGGATCGTCGTTTCGGGCTTGGTCGGGTCCTTTTCCTTCGGCCGCTCGTAGAGGTTAGCGATCCCGTAAACGGTCATTTCAACCAGGTTCATTGGCGGTTGATCCGCAAACGACGGGATGTGACCCGAGCCCGCGCCGCGGCCACCGCCGCCAAATCCCATCCCTGCGCCGCCACCCATCGGTGTCGCGCCGGAGACGGCGCCGCCCCCTGGTCCTGCGCCGCCACCCGTCGGTGTCGCGCCAGCGACGGCGCCGCCACCCATTGGTATGCCGCCCATTGGGCCAATTGGTTTGAAGGGCCCGCCCTCGCCACCGGTGCCACCAGCAGCCGGCCGCTCGTTATCGCCACCGCCACCCGCCGACGGCGTCGACGACAGGTATTTTCGGTTCCAATGGTAATGAGTTATCTGGAAGCGCATTCGCGCGGAATTGGTAAACGAGGTCAAGACGTCCTGCATGCTCGATTGATCGGCGATCAAAACTACGGCCACCGGAATTCGCCGCACTTGTTCCGTCAAATCGATGTAGCGGAACTTCGCGATGCCATTCCCCGCGGTCACTTCGGCTTGGGCGTTGCCGCCGCTGCCGGCGCCGGTGAAACCAGCCATGCCGCCCATTGGGCCTGTTCCCAATAGTCCACTCTTTCCACCGCCACCGCCACCGCCACCGCCACCGCCGCCCATCGGATTGGCTTCGCCTTCCTTTGGCTGACTGAATTTGGCCATTTGAAGTTTGCGATCGGCCATACGGTGGCCCGCGGCGTTTGTTCCAAAGACGATCTGCGACACGAACTTGATGGGAACCGTCTGGTGATTGTGGTGGAGCTCGAGCTTGTGCAAGCTGGTCGGCGCCTGGTTCAATTGGATTTTGAATTCCGGCAAGTTAATCTGCTGGCCCGCGGCCAAGTCGGCAATATCGAACCTGAGCAGCACGGGTTTGGCGGATTCTTCCGAACTTGGCCACAGGTCGAGCTGAAGTTGGTAAATCTTCTGTCGCTTGCCGCTGAGGTTGGTGATCTTGCCGTTGAACGTGTAGTTGCCACGGCCCGCGTTATTCACCGCCAGGTCGATTTCGTACCAGCGGCAGCGGAACCGCTTGCTCAGGTCCTTGCCCATTTTTGACTCCGGCAGCGCCGGCGCCGGATCGTTGGGGCCGACCTTCACCTCTTCGAATCTCGCAGTGAGTTCGTTGGCCTCGTGGATGATCTTCAACACTTCGCGGCGCGCGCACAAGTCTTCGAGCGAGAGCCACAACTCTTCGGGCGTCGGCAGCGGCACGTCTTTCCAAGCCACTGGCTGCAGCACCGTTTCCCAGTTTGGCATGAAATCGGTGGGGCTAATCATCTTGCTCATCTCTTCATAGGCGGCGTAGTAGACCGGCTGTTGACGGTACTGGTTGCAAAACTGGCGGTCGATGTCATCGCCGAACTTCAGCTCCTTGAGCGTCTTCTGCAACTCGGCCGGAAATACCACAAGGTCGCTCTGGCGGCCGAACATATCCCGCCACAGCGATTCGCGGCGCTCGCTCAATTGGCCGATCTGTACGCCTTGCTCTTTGGTGTAGGCGTCGGTGGTCGGACTGGTGTTCTGCTGAAGGTTTTTCTTCACCTCTTCGAGTTTCTTTTCCTTGTCATCGATCTCCGAGCCAACGAGTATCGGCACGAGGATGATGAGAAGAAACGCGAACAAGCCGAACACGCCCAAGAGGATCCAGAAATGGTGCTTGGCCAGGGCCTGTTTATCCATTTTCATGAACGCATCTCCGGAATGAGACCGCCAATTTCATCAAAGTTCATTCGACCCGATCGGCGATCGGGCGACACAATTCAAGGTTCTCAATGGCTCACTTCGCTTCCTTGCTATCGTTGGCGACCGGTTCGCGCCAGGTAAAGATCACCACGAATTCGAAGCGCGTCCGCTGTTGCCCTGTTCTTGCAACTACCCCGGCGCCGGCGCCGCCAGGGCCGCCGCCGCCTTCACCACCCAGACCTCCGGTCGCAGTCATCGGGCCGCCGCCGCCGACGCCGCGATTGGCGCCGCCGCCCGACGCCGCGCCGCCGATCGGCTGCCAGCTTGAACGACCCGCCGAAACCGCGCCCGCGGCACCGCCCCCCGTCGCACCACCCATCGGACTGCCGAGCATCGGGCCGCCCATGGGACCAAACCCGGCGCCGCCCATCGGGCCACCAGCTCCGCCCGTGCTGGCAATTAACTCTCCCAACGAAGTGTTCTTGATGTGAACGAGTTCGCCCGGCAGCGGGTCGGGAACCGGACGCTCGAAATACATAAAGGCATGGCTGATGCGCCCATCGGTGACATTTTTGGCTTCCGCCGACTTTGGTTGATTCGCCGTTCCTGGCGCTGCTGTCGCACCGGGCGTCGTGGTCGCTGTCGCACCGGGCGTCGTGGTCGCCGTATAGGGCGCCAAGCCTTTTCCATAACCCTTGAAATTCAGGTTGAAAACCAGCGTCTTGAGCAGGAATTGGTCAGGGTCGTGGAAATAAGTGTGGCCGCGCACCTCGACGATCCAACCCGGCCCCGTCGGGAATTCATCGTTATATTTTTTCGGCGCCTGGCCGCCCTCCGGAGTCGATGGAGAGAACAGGTCAATACCCGCCAGCGGGTCGCCGAATTTGGCCTTCGTGATTGACCTCGCGTTTTCGTAAAACGTCTTCAGATCGTCCACGTACAAGGGATATAAGGCTTCGATGTCCACGTTGATCAAGTGGCGCAACGACCGGTCGTCCATCGGCAGGTCGACGACGTTGCCCGATCCCAATCGGCGCTCTTGGTACTGCCGATTCGCCTCCTCTGTATCCTTGGTCATGAACTTCCGTTGATTGACCGCCGGGTTGTTCTTGTCGTGGTTAACCAGGTTCGTGCCGTCGGGCAACGGCAAGCATTTGCTGACGAATTCGTTGAGCTGAATCCAGTTCGGACGTTCGTCCTTGCCCGCGACGATGCTCTTGACGTCCTGCGTGGTCTTGCCGATCTCGGTTGATTTGGCCTTCGCTTCTTCTCCTTTTTTTTTCGCGGCATCCACCGCGCCTTTGACCGCGGTCACTGCCTCCGAAATCTTGTCTCTCGGCGTGGCTTCCGGGGTCAGCGGGTTGCCGAGCGACTGGCTTCGCATGCCGAAGCCGAATGACACCACGCCGACGCCAAGCAAAATCGCCGCCGCCGCCGCCACCGACCACGGTTTCTTCGCCCGAATCATCCGGTCGAATTGGATCTCCTGCGGCAGAAGATTGGTGGTTAGCCGCGCGCATTTCAGCCCTTGCAGCGCCAACCCGTAGGAAACGGGGAATGTCAGCAGGTTGTCGGCGAATACTGGGGCGGTAACGACGCTGTCGCCCGTGAGTTCGTCCAACGTGTTCGGCTTGCGGACATCGAGTTGGAGTTTTTCGCTGAGGAACTTCTGCAGACCGGGCAGGCGGAAGGCGCTGCCGAGTCCGACCATGAACGCCACATGCGCATCGCGGTGCGTGTTGGTGAAGTAACCGAGCGAGCGCTGAACTTCATTCACGAAGTCGGTCAGCACGGGACGCAGCGCCTTGAGAATCTTGGCAAGATCGGGCGACTTGGCGGCGTTGCGCTTCAAGTGCTCGGCTTTGGCAAAGGTCAGTTTGAGTTCTTTGGTCAAGGCGCGCGTGAAGTGGTTGCCGCCGATGGGAATCGGCCGCTGCCAGATGATGCGTTCGCCGTCGGTGATGATCAGGCTCGAACCATCGGTGCCGATGTCGAGAGCGACCACGCAGCGGCGTTTTCCCGACGGCGTTTCGTCGGCCGGCATTTCCTTGCGCTGCTGACCGTCCGGATTGCGTTTAAGCAGATCGTAGGTCACGTAGTTGCACAGCGCGAGCGGGGCCATTTGCACGATGTGGACTTCGACCTTCACGGCCTGGAAGTGGTGCAGAAACCGGTTGATCATGTCGCGCTTCATGGCGAACAGGCCGATTTCCGTATCCATCGCGAAGCCATCGGTCACGGTGCCGGTGTTGATTTTCTGAAAGTCCCAAACGACTTCATCGAGCGGGAAAGGAATCTGCTGCTTGGCTTCAAAGCGAACGATGTCGGCGATCTTCTTCTCTTCGACCGGCGGCAGCTTGACGAAGCGGGCGAGGCCGGACTGACCGGCTATGCTCATCGCGATGAGGTCGCCCTTGATCGTGTTGCGCGAGAGGAACGTCTCGAGCGCTTCGCGGGTGAGTTGATCCGGATCGGCATCGGGTTGACTGAGGATCTTCGGGTGCTCGACGTAATCGAAGGCGGTGGCCGTCACGGCGCCTTCGATCATTTCCAACCGCAGCGCCTTGAGAGCGCA
>JBGQCZ010000538.1:0-4456 GCA_041495645.1 Gemmataceae bacterium
CACCATAATCTTGCGCATCGAGGTGAAAACCTTCCCGGCAGGGTCAAGGAACTTGAATGTGGTGTTGAACACCGGCACCAGGATGATTACGAACAGTGCGTTGAGGAACTGCAACTGGTCCGCGGAAATGTAGTCCTTGCCGGTCAAGTGACGGGCGAATGGAACTTTCAGGTCCACGTAGTCGCGCGTGAAGCTCACCCAAAGGGTGTCATTGTGCTCGTACCCGAACCAGAAGAGGACCACGAGGCCGAAAATCACCAGCAGGCAGGACAGCGTCTTGAGTTGCAGCCGCTGCTGCTCGGGCGTCAGCGCGGCGCCGTCGACCGTTTCCCCGGCAAACGTCCGTCGGCCAGCCGCCAACACCGACCGCACGATCAGTGCGACCACGGCGAGCAACGTGACGCCAATAGCCACGGCTTTCGCGGGCTTTTTCCATTCGAGGGGAATCCAATCGCGTGGCAGAACAACAAACTCGAACAGGAAGTAGAGGACGAACAGTGCGTAGATGCCGAAAATGAACAGCAGCATCTCGAAGCCCTGCCGCCGTTCGTCAGGCGTCAAGTTCTGCCGGGCGGCTTTTTCGTCGGCGTAAGTGCGCTTTCCGGCCGCGAAGACGCAAAGCGAAATCGTCATCAGCGCGGTCGGGAAGGCGAACGCGAGTTGGTAGGCGTGCCCTACCACTTCCGGCGACGCGAGTTTCGATATGTCCTCCCCCTCGTCAGCGAGTTGTTCGGCCTGCTCGCGTGTTGCCTCGTCCAGGTGCGACATGATGTAGCGGTCACGAACCATTGGCAGGGCGATTTGCGAAATCAGGGCTCCCACGTTGATGGCCAGGTAGAACCACAGGAAGGCGGACGTGCGCAGCGCGTCCTGCCCGGGCCGCTTCTGATCGTAGGTCTGCCCCAGCAGGCTGGAGATGTTCGGCTTAATGACCCCGCTGCCGCCGGCAAGCAATGCCAGGGAGACGAACAGCAACATTTTGGCAGCAAAAGCCAGTCTCTCGGGTGAGAGGCCCTGAACGGCACCGCCTAGGATGGTCGGGTCGGAAAAGCCCAGAATGAAATGTCCCAGGACATAGGGCACCGAGAAGCCGACGATGGTCCAGTAGCGTCCGAGCCAGCGGTCCGCGAGTAACCCGCCGAGCAGCGGCAGCAGGTAGCAGCCCATCTTGAACGCGGCGTAGATCGGCGAGGCTTCGGTGTCGGGGTAACGCAAGGCCGTCGTCAAATACAGGAATAGGATGGTTCGCATTCCGTAATAGGAACTGCGCTCGGCGAATTCACCCCAAAAGAAGAACCAGATGGCGGGCGGATGAGTCTTGGGAACCTGGCCGGATGGGGTCGAAGAGATGTCGGCGGCTTGGCTCATCGTTGATTCCAAATCTTGGATAGATCAAATTCAACAACGCAGCGATTGTAACGGCATCGGGCCAGTCAACGCAACCAGTCGCCGGCCCGAATTATCAGTTCTTTTTCCAGTTTGACGGTTTTCCGCGCCCGATGGGCTGGGCGCGCTTGACGATGGATGTAGTCATGTGTACACTATTACAGCCGCGCTGTCCGAGCGCCGCGCGTGCGCGCATTTCTGGGAGGGCATGTCGTGATTACTTCGATTCTGATTTTGGGCGTTGGCCCAGTCTTGCACTCAACATATTATTCGACGGTACACATCCCGGCGCACCGCCTAATTCGCCGCTTGACGACCGCCAGAGCAACAAAAACAACAAAAAGTTCGATGGCTCGATGTGAAGTGGCTAAGACGCTGGCTAACAATGAGTTACGCGCCAACACGCACAGGCTAATTGTGAAGAAATGTTGTTTTTTGTTGTGTTCGGGAGTGGTTTTTCGAATGTTTTTGCACCCGCCACACACCTCGCTCAAGGCGTTTTCGATTGCATCCGCGGCCGCATCTGTTACAACCGAACTCAACGCGAATCCCTCACCCAAGGAGTCCCCGCCATGCGACGCCTTACACTTCTCGCGATCTTGTTGTTGTTCCCCGCCCTCGCTCGCGCCGACAAGCTTGACATTGTGACCGATGTCGAAGGCCAGCCGCTCGGGCAAAACGCCACCCGCCTGTTGCAGGCCCTCGATTTCCTCGGCACGCCGCTGGCGAAGGAAACGGCCGAGGCTGTCGAAGAAGCCGCCAAAGCCCGGGATGCCGCCAAGATTCAGAAGCTGCTCGATCCGCACGTGCTGCTCGCCGTGAACATCAATCCCGAGTCGAGGGTAAAAGTGGCGCGCGGTCCAGCCGACGCGGCGCTGCAACAGCACGGCTTCACGCCGGTGGTCGTGAAGATTGTCAACGACAGCACGGTGAAATCGGCCCTGCGCGCGACCAGCCCGCAATCCGGCCCGCGGCAGAAAACCGACTACAACGGGGTGATTGCGGAGATCAAAAAGAAGATCGATGCGAAAAAGATCACGCCAAAGGAGGGTGAACTCCAAATCGCGAAACTCAACAAGGACAAAGAAGAGTTCAGGAGCCGCTTTCTGCAGGTCGAGATGTTCACCGCCCGGCCGATGACCTCGACGCTTAGCGGGCTGAAAGTCGAGTATGCCCTTGCACTGGTCTACAGCAGCGAGGCCGGCAAACGCGAAGCGACGATTGCCTTTGACGTGGGACAAGGGACGCAGGATCTCGGCTTTCGCGCCGAGTTGCCGGTGCTGTTCGACGTGAAGCCCGCGGTGGCCGTGAAATTGTCGATCCAAGACTTCGACGGCACTCCAACGGTCGGCCGGTTCACTTTTCGCGACAAACAAGGCCGCATCTACCCGCTCCGCGGCAAGCGCCTGGCCCCGGATTTTTTCTTTCAGGACCAAGTTTACCGGCCCGATGGCGGAATCGTGCTCTTGCCCCCCGGCGAGCTGAGCATGACCTACGGTCGCGGTCCCGAATACAAGCAGCAGGAAAAGAAGATCACCGTCGTCGGCTCGGAGATGGACGTGGCCGTCAAGCTGGAGCGCTGGATTAACACCATGGACTACGGCTTTTACGGCGGCGACCATCATATCCATGCGGCCGGGTGCGCCCACTACACCATTCCCACCGAAGGCGTCATGGCGCAGGACATGTTTCTCCACGTCAAGGGCGAAGGGTTGAATGTCGGCTGTAATCTGACCTGGGGCCCCTGCTACGAATACCAGCGCCAATATTTCGAACCGCAAGCCCACAAGTTGAGCGAACCATTCTGCGTGCTCAAATACGATCTGGAAATTTCCGGCTTCGGTTCGCAGGCGATGGGCCATGTTTGCTTGCTGAATCTCAAGGAGCAGACCTACCCAGGCTCAGACGGCACCAAGGACAAGGGCTGGCCAAAGTGGACCACACCCGTGATGAAATGGACCAAAGACCAGGGCGGATTTGCGGGCTACGCGCATTCGGGCAGCGGGCTGATGTTCGATCCGCCGGACAATGCCGTGGTCGCCGCCAAGGGAATCATCACCTGGCTGGACATGAATAAGGACGGGCACATCAACCGCGAAGAAGCTAAGGCCGGTGTAGTGCCGGAGGCGTTCGGCGTGATTGACGCGAATGCCGACGGTCTCATTGACGAAAAGGAGCTGATCGCCAGCATCAACCGCGTGAAGAACAAGCTGCCAAACCTGGCTATTCCGCCCATGAACGGGATCGGCGCGCAGGAGATTTGCGTAACGACGGCGATGGGCGTGTGCGATTTCATCAGCGCCATGGACACCGCCCGCGTGCCGGAGTGGAATTGCTGGTATCACATCATGAACTGTGGATTCCCGTTGAAGGCGAGCGGGGAGACCGATTTTCCATGCATCAGCGGCAGTCGCGTCGGCGAGGGCCGCGTGTACGTTCAGATGGGAAAACTGACGCGGATCGATTACAGCAAATGGTGCGAGGGCTTGGCCAAGGGCCGCTCGTATGTCTCCGACGGTTACGCACACGCCCTGGATTTCCGCATCGACGATACACCCTTGGGCGGCGAAGTGAAACTCGACAAACCCGGCACGGTGAAAGTGAAGACCAAGGTTGCCTTCGGCTCGTCCGTTCCGCTTGGCACAGCCAGGGGCGGACAGGTCCCGGCAGGCAACCGCCGCCTTGTCGAATTGATTGTGAACGGACAGGTTGCCGACTCGAAGCAGGTCCTGGCCGATGACCAGATTCACGATCTGGAGTTTGACGCCAAGATCGAGCGCAGCAGTTGGGTGGCGATCCGCCAATTCCCGCAAATGCACACTAACCCAATCAACGTGATCGTGGACGGTAAGCCGATCCGCGCCTCGAAGCAAAGCGCCCTGTGGTGCCTGGGCGTGATCGACCAGTTGTGGCGCGTGCGTGGCCCGTACCTGCCCGCCGATGAACGCTCCGAGGCCCGCAAGACCTTCGACAAAGCCATTGCGATGTATCGAAAGATCTTGGAGGAAGCCAACGACGACGCGAAGTGACCTGGGGGGTTACCGGCCTCGCTTACGCGTCGGGCTCCGAA
>JBGQCZ010000539.1:0-4442 GCA_041495645.1 Gemmataceae bacterium
AGAAGGAGGCGTTCGACGTCACCCGCTTCTTCGCGATGTGATCGCGTCGAACGCCACGAGCCTCTTCTCTGTTCCGCTTCGCAGCGACGAAGCCGCCGATCATTCAGGAGATCAACGATGTAACGATCGTGAGAACGATGCCGGCCGGCGGGGAGCTCGACTCCCAACTGGGGCACTAGGGGACGAACACGTCGAGGCGAACCGTGCGCCATGAGGCGCCGGATCATGTTTGGGACTTGATCCCGATGACCGCCCTGTGTCAAAGGTCCCGACCCCGCAGTTTGGATTAGACCCCGACCCGGCCGGCTCCCCGTTCGCAACGACCGGCTGGAGCCAACCACCTTCGGATGGAGGTGCGACGATCGCGATAGCGGCCCGCACGCCGAGCCAACAACCAACTGCGACACGCTCGCGTGATCGCGCGTTTTGACTGGCCGCCGTGCGGTACGGAGGAGTTTCTGGGGCGCGACGCTAAGCGTCGCAGCCGCTTGGCTGGCGACGGCCAACCGGCCGACCCCTTGAAATGTGTTTGGCGCCGCCCTCGCGGCGGACGCCCCTAGACAAGAACGCCCCCGATGCCCAAGTCCGACGAACGTCAATCCCCTCCGCGACACACAAAAACTGGAGAGAAGTCCTCCCCGTTTCGGGGTGCGCCTATTGACTTCCGAGGCCATAAATGGGTGGTGAGTTGAGGAGTGAGTTGGGTGGTGGTGTCGGTTTGGAATCATGTTCGGAGTGGCGAACACCCCGCCGCAAACCAAGCCGATCCACAAAATCAGAATTGGAATAATCACGAATGTGCCCTCCCAGAAATGCGCGCACGCGAGGCGCTCGGACGAAGTGACCGACATAGTATACGCAATTGCACGTTGTCGAGCAACGTGAGCCGCACCAATTACAGCCCGCAGCGCGAGAGCGCGAGTAAGGTCGTGTCGCTCCCTTGCTTGCGCTGCGGGCTCCTTTCGGCACGAGCGGTGATGCTCACAGTTCGCCCTTGAAGGCCCGGTCCAGCACGGCCGGCAGCAGGGCGTCGAGTTCCGCCGCGGTTTCCGTTTGCAGCCCCCGCAACGCCTCGACCTTCGCCTGCAGCGTGTCGAGCTGCGCAACGATGCGGCGCTGCTTTGAGATTGGTGGGATAGTAAGGCGGAATTTTCGCATAGCCCCGATGTTCAGATGCGGCGAAGCCGAACCTTTGGTTAGAGGGACGATTTGATCTTCTTGGAGCGGCGGGGAAAGCAATTGATAGAGCAAGAAGCGAGGCAAAACCTTGCTCCGGTCCGGGGTCAGTATCATGACTCTCTGACCTAAGCTGAATCGTTGTCCTGGTTGCACGATCGCTGCCTTACCAGTTCCGCCGCCTTCGCGAACGAACACGATGTCATCGACCGCCGGAACCCCGCGGACGGTCCGGCGCATGAATTCCTCTTCGTTGGTTTTGAGAGCCGATTGAAGATTCAGCTTGCCCCATCCGACATCGGGTGACCGAACACAAGGCACACCGTTTTCGGCGTAAATCGGATTCGAATGGAGATTATCAATGATCGCTGCGCAAGCACTTTCAAGGCTTGAAATCGGTTCATCTTGGTTACAGGTGAAAACTCGCCGCAATTCGGCCTTCAAGAATGCTTCAGAGACTTCCCCCGCCTCCTCCCGCAATCGCTTCGCCTTGGCGATGCGGCCGGCCAGCGCCTCGATGCGGGCCACGATCCGCCGTTGCTCGTTCAGCGGCGGTACGGGAATTGTGGCAGCAAGCAAATGATTCGGCCGAACGGCGGCGTATCCCGTGGTGCCTTTCGCCTCCAAGTCGAGCTGATCTTCCAGGTAATTTGCCGTGAAGATTAGTTTCAGATAGCGGGGTTCGAGCCGTTCACGGACGATGTCAAATAGGAAAAAGTGACTCGTGCAGAGCGCGCCGGCGCCTTCAGGCGGAACCAGGCCGATTGCGCCTTTTTTTCCCCAAATCTCAGACAGGATCACTTGACCGGCTTTCGCGAGTTGGTGGCGCTTCATTTTCAACGATGTGCCATCGGCCGGCGCATCGAGGACAACGCCTCTTCCGTACAGTTTCACCGACAGCTTGGGATACTCTTTCGCCTCCGGCGCATCGATGTACTCGCGATAATGGCGCGGCACTTCGCCAAGTGGCGCCATCGGCCACGAACCGCTCATGAAAACATCTCCTCGAGCAGTGCGTCGCGATCGAGTCGTAAGTGCCCGGCGACATCGCGCAATATGCCGGCGAAGGTTCCGATCTTGAGCGGATCGTGGTTCGGCACAGTAACGTGGTGTTCGCCGCCGCGAGTCGTTGTCAGGCGAATGTGAGAGCCTCTTTGGCGCGTGACGACGTAGCCGATCTTTTGCATCGCCCCGACCAGGTCCGCGCCCGAGAGATCGCGCGGCAGCTTCATTGCGTCAGCACCTCGTCGCGCACGTAGTGCAGCCGAATGACGCGCGGGCCCGACCCTTCGTCGAAGTGGCAGGCCACCGCCTCGCGAATATTTTGCCGCAGCGCGTCCATCGTCTCGGCTTCGGTGAATATCGACTGCCCCAGCGCGCGGGCGGTGAATCCGCCTTCAGGCGCGTCTTCTATAAGGAAAACAATCTCGGTCATGGTCGGGCTCGCATCGATGGAGCGGGTCGTTGATGCCTTATCTTCGCAGATTCACGCCTGTTTCGCCAGCAATTCCTTAATCTCGCCCACAATCGCCGCGATCTTCCGCTCCTTCTCCAGAATGCTCTCGACCAATTGCTCAGGCGGCAAATGTTCGATGTCGGGCTTGGCGCGCGGGTTCTTGCGGTCGAGGTTGCAATTGTTCGCCAGCAGTTCATCGGCGGGCACTTTCCAGGCGCGGTCATTCTCTTCGCGCTTCTTCCACCATTTCAGGCAGTCGGCGAATTCCTCGAATTGCAGCGGGGCGGTCTTGGTGTATTGCTTGCGGCCTTCAGGCAAGGGCTGTTCGTAATACCAGACGTTTTTTGTCGGGCCGGAGCGGTCGAAGAAGAGCAAGTTGGTCGGGATGCTGGTGTATGGGGCAAACACGCCGTTGGGCAATCTCACGATGGTGTGCAGGTTGAACTCGGTGAGCAATTCGCGTTTGACGACGGCGCAGACGCCGTCGCCGAACAGAGTGCCATTGGGCACGACGACGGCGGCTCGGCCGCAGCGCAGGCTAAAGCCTGCGGCTACAGCCTGCGGCTGGCCTTGCGACGTGGGCTCGCCCCCCAATGTAGCCGCAGGCTTTAGCCTGCGCAATTTCCGCATGATCAATTGCAAAAACAATAACGCGGTTTCGGCGGTGCGCTTGTCTTCGGGGAAGTTGCCGAGGATGCCGCGTTCTTCCTCGCCGCCGAACGGCGGATTGGTCATGATCGCGTCCACGCGGTCGCGGTCGCCGATCTCGTTGATCTTGACGTCGAGGCTGTTGCCCTTGGCGATTTGCGGGGCCTCCAGCCCGTGCAGCAGCAGGTTCATCTGGGCCAGCATGTAGGGCAGCGGCTTGGCCTCGCCGCCGAAGATGCTGCGCGTTTGCAGGATTTCGCGGTCCTGCACCTTCTTCACTTGCTTTTCGAGATGGGCATACGACTCGACGAGGAAGCCGCCGGCGCCGCAGGCCGGGTCGAGGATGGTTTCGCCCAGCTTCGGATCGGTGACGGCGACCATGAAGCGGACGACGGCCCGCGGCGTGTAAAACTCGCCGGAATCGCCGGCCGCGTCGCGCATCTCGTTCAGCATCGACTCGTACAGGTGCCCGAGCGTGTGAATCTCTTCCGTCGAGCCGAAGTGAATGCCGTTGACCTTGTTGATGATGTCGCGGAGCAGATAGCCGGACTCCATGCGATTGACGACGCCGGAAAAGACATTGGCAATGACGCGCCGCGGATCGCCGTTGTTCTCGAACGACAAGCCACGCAGATGGGCGAGCAATCCCAATCCGCGCCGCCCGTCCGGGCGCATCGCTTCGTCGTGATTGATGAAGGCCAGCAACTCCGGACCGGAAATGCCCAATCGCGCCAGCGATACGGCGCTTCAATCGCCGGCCGATACTTCTTCCCGCCCAGCGACGCCTTCTGCTCGCGCGCCAGTTCGATGTCGTCGAGGAACTTGAGGAACATGACCCAGGTGAACAGCGGCAACCGGTCGAGATCGCGCGAGCGCTCTTGATGAGCGAGCCCAGGCGCTGGACGGTGGTGAGGGGGGCGGTGGGAGTAGCGGATTTCGTTCGAGCCATCGTATCTGGTTCTTAGCCCCGAAGGGGCGGCAGTCAATAGCCAGGGGCGTAAGCCCCTGGGAGTGGGGGCATGCACCAATCCGGCCCCGTAGGGGCCGGCTGAATTCACCACGGCTCCATACCGGGGGCTTACGCCCCTGGCTATTGACTGCCGCCCCTCCGGGGCTGAATTCATCGCGGCTCTGTACCAGGGGCTTACGCCCCTGGCTATTG
>JBGQCZ010000540.1:0-4440 GCA_041495645.1 Gemmataceae bacterium
GCTGGTTCGGCTTCGACTTGTTCGCCGCTTGGCAGGACGTAAGCTTAATGGATTTGATGTTTTTCCTCTCAGGCCTGTTCGTTTCGCCAAGTCTTGCGCGCAACGGAACCTGGAAGTTTCTGTCGAAGCGCCTGCTGCGCATTGGCATACCGTGCGCATTGGCCATCGTTTTTCTGATGCCGCTCGCGTATTATCCGGCCTATCGCGCGACTGCCGCCGACCCTGGCGTGAACGCCTATTGGCAACATTGGCTTTCGCTGCCGTTTTGGCCGGACGGGCCGCAATGGTTCTTGTGCCAACTGTTGGCGTTGAATCTTCTCGCGGCTGCGCTGCACCGCTTCGCTCCCGGATGGAGCGAACGTCTTGTCCGGCTGGTGGCCTTCGCCGGTGGAAATCCGGTCCGGTTCTTTGTCGCTCTGGTGGCGGTATCCGCGCTGGCCTATGTGCCCTTGGCGCTCGCCTATTCGCCGTTCACATGGGCGAACGTCGGCCCGATTTCGCTTCAGCTCAGCCGGCCGTTGCACTACATCACCTACTTTTTCGCGGCGTTCGCCATCGGCAGCCACGGCATCGACCGCGGCGCGTTGCGCGCTGACGGTCCGCTCGCGCGGCATTGGCTGGCCTGGCTTGCGGCCGCTGTTGATGAGCGCGTGGCCGTCGCAGTGCCCGTCATTGGCGTTCAGAGCTATCGGTGGAGCCTGGACAACAATCACTGGCAGGCGCGTGCCAACACCATCAAGGCCGCCCACGACGCCGCGGCGGAGGATCTCGGCGAAGCGAAGGTGAGTCAGAAGGTCTGCCGCGAACTGTGGAATAAGGTCATTCCGGGGATGCTCGATCGGTTCGATTGCCCAAGCATGCTGCGACTATTCGCGGGCCGGCCGCTGTTGATTCTCAACGGCGAGAAGGACCCGAATTGCCCCATCGACGGCGCGAAGCTGGCGTTCAAAGAGGCCGAGAATGCATTCGCGGCGGCAAAGTGCCCGGAGAAGTTGAAGATCACCGTGGCCGAAGGCATCGGCCATTTCGTGACGAAAGAGCAAAGCGCCGAAGCGCTGAAATGGTTCGAGAAATGGCTGAAATAAGCTCGATCGTCATTTGGCTTTCCGTGCCAAGTCATCGAGCAGCTTTTCGATGGTGGATTCTACGCCGGGTCCGCCGTTACTTCGGTGACGGATCACGCCTTCGCCATCGATGACGATAAAGGTCGGAAACCCATCGACGTGCCACTCCTGAGCAAGAGGGCCCGACAGGATTTCAAAAATGTTGGGCCAGGGCAGCGTCGTTTTTTGAAAGAACTCGACCAGTTCCTCGCGGCTGTGGCAGTTCGCGACGCTCAAAAAAGTGAACGGCTGGCCCTTGAAACGTTCGGCCATCTCCAGTTCGTGTGGAATCGCTTTTACACAGGGTCCGCACCACGGTCCCCAGAAATCCACGACTACCACTTTGCCGCGATAATCGCTGAGTCTAATAGAGTTGCCGTCCAGGCCTTTGCCTTCAAGAGGCGGCGCGATCTGGCCGGGTTTCAGCCCAACGGTACGCGGCGGCTCGGGACAGCCCACAACCAAAAGGCAAAGCGGCAGCAGCAGTAGGATTCGTTTCATGGCAATGACTCGGATGAAGCTCAACGAACGGGCCTTTATTGGCCGGCTACTATTGTAGCCAGTTTTCGTTGTGGAGAGCTAACCGGGAACTTCACCAGTTCACTCGGCCGCAGCCAGCGCCCGGCCTTGTAAAACGCCGATTGGAACTTGCCGTCGGAGAACTTGGCTTCAACGCACGTTAGCGAGATGCGAAAGCGCGTCACGCCGTGGCGGACAGTCAGAAGTTCAGGCCCAATCGTCGCGCGTAGCCCGGTCAACTCCTTCAACAGCCGCCGAGCAGTCGATGTTGTCGATTCCCCAAGCGCAACTTCGCCGTGAGGGAATTCCCACATGTTCGACCAGCGTCCAATTTCCGGGCGTTGAACCAGCAGGACGCGGCCCATTCGCCGGACGACGAGCGCGATCTCGCGAACGTGGATCGGTTTCACCGGGTTCGACTTTGTGGGGATCACGTGCTGCCGATTCGTGCGAAACGCTTCGCATTGACCGGAAAGCGGACATCGATCGCATTTGGGATCGGAAGGAGTGCAAACGAGTGCGCCGAGTTCCATCAGCGCCTGGTTGAAGTCGCCGGCTCGTTTAGCCGGCAGCAGCGCTTCAGCCGTTTGCCATAGCCATTTTCTTACCCGCCCGGCGCCTGGATCCGCGTCCTGTCCATAAAGCCGGCAAAGCACGCGTTGGCTGTTGGCCTCAACGATCGGCAGCCGCCGGCCGAACGCTTGCGACAATACGGCCCCCAGAATGTAGCGGCCCACGCCGGGAAGCGCGGCCCACACTTCCGGGTCATCGGGAACATTGGCGCCATATTCGGTAAAGAGCAGTCGCGCCGCGGCGTGCAGGTTTCTCGCCCGTCGATAATAGCCAAGCCCTTCCCATTCGCGCAGCACGTCTTGTTCGTCGGCGGCTGCCAAGTCCGAAAGAGCTGGGAAAGCCGCCAGGAATCGCTCGAACCGGGGCATAACCGTGGCCACGGTCGTTTGCTGAAGCATCACCTCGCTGACCCAGACTCGATACGGATCGCGATCGTTTCGCCACGGCAATTCGCGTTGATGCCCGTCGAACCAGGTTAGCAGGCGCCGGCGTATTAGGGAGAGACGAGTTCGAGAAGGGGTATCGAGATCGCGCATGACTGGACACGTCGAGAAAAAGTGGGTGGTTTTCTTCGTGTCGGACTATGGTCCAACTTGTGTCGAATCATGTTTGGCGAGGCCGCTGCATGTACTTCTTCAGGATATCGGCGGCGCGCTTGGAGTTGTCCCGCTCGTCCACGGGCACTTTCTTCGCCTCGGGCGGGGCGTTCGGATCGCCCATCGCCGGAACTTCAAAGACCGTCGAACCTGTCGGAATGCTGGCTTCGGTCAGCGGCCCACCGGGGCCATCGTCGGTGGCTAACAGCATCGCGGCGATCTGGTCGGCGGTGTGCTCGGCGGAGAAATCGTCGGACGACTTGGCGCCGGCCACGGTCTGTTCCTTGGTCGGCTCATCCTTGGGCGGCGGTGTGTTGCGCGAGGCGACGGCATTGGCTTCGGGCTTGGATGCGGGCGGGGTCGTGCCGGTCTTTTCCAACCGCAACACGAATTCCAGAGGACCCACCTTCAGTTTGTCGTCGTTCGTGACTTCGACTTCGCCGGACACGGGTACATCGTTGACAAACGTCCCGTTGGTACTGCCAAAGTCGCGGAGAAACACTTTGCCGGATTTGAGAAGAATGGCACAGTGGCGTTTGCTGATCGCCGGGCTGGAGGGACGCAGCTGGCAACCTTCGTCACGTCCGATCAGGAACTGGGCGACCGGGATGGGAATCGTTTTTCCCTGATGGACGCCCTGAGAAACCACCAGACTGACCTTCATGGGACAACCCCGAAGCCGATGGAGAGAGCAATACCCTTGTCGGGTTCCGATTACGATTTGGCCAGCTTAGGAACTCAAAGTCCCAAGCTGTGCCATCGAACCGGCCAACAACGGGTAATGGAATTCGGCGAACTTGCTCGGATTACTCTATCGTGATTGTATTCAAAGAGGCGCAAGCCATGCAACCGAAATGCACCATTAGAACGGCGATTTTTTCCGTGGTGTGTCTGGTATCGGCTATTTCCGTCATTTTGACCGGATTCGCCGGCTGTTCCCAGCCGCCCCCCCCGCCTCCGCCTACCAAGCCTTTTCCGGGCGTCACCATTCGCGTAAGCGCTCCTAGCGTCCCCGCGATTCGTGATATGCTCGAGCGCCACGGCCGAACCTGGGCCGATCGTTCGGGCGGACAAGTTCAACTGGTCGCGGCGGACGCCGGCGCGGACGTACGCGTGTTCGCCCCGCACGACCTGGGCCGGTTGGTCTCTCGAGGCGAGCTCGCCCCGCTTTCCCTTGCTCCGATCAAGGGACAAGACGCTTTTGAATTCAGTCAAATCCTTCGACACGAAGTCGAACGGAACATGGACTGGGGCGGCAAGACGTACGCCATGCCACTGTTGGGAGAATCAATCGTTTGCGTCTACCGTTCGGATTTGTTGGAGGATGCGAAGCATAAGACCGCGCTTAACAAACTCTTTCAAGAGAAACTTCGCCATCCTCGGCGCTCGGTTGGACTGGCCACGTGGCAGGAATTTGCCCTCATTGCCGAGTACTTCGCCGCTCAGTCCGGTTGGGCTGCCGGAGCACCAGTTCCAAATCAAAGTCTGCCGCCGTTGCCGGCTTCGGCCGGCGACCTCGAACGCGACTTCCACCTCGTGGCCGCGCCATTTGTTCGCGAAGCCATCAATTTGGAGAAATCCTCGACGCTCACGAACGATGAGAAAACTAACCTGTTGTTTTCTTACCAATTCGATGCCGACACGGGCGA
>JBGQCZ010000541.1:0-4439 GCA_041495645.1 Gemmataceae bacterium
AGCGGGAAAAGCCGCGAAAAACAACCAAGGCGGGGGGTTCACAACCCGCCTTGATCGGTCACTCGGGAAGCTCAAAAAAAGGGAGGGGAGGGCTGACTCAGGTCGTGCGTCGGTGGGACAGCCCAAGAAGTGTCCCTCCCCCCTCGAGGCCATCGCTATTATAGTCACGTGACCATTTGTACACAAACTCAGAAATTCTCGGCGTCGAGTGATTTTGCCTCGCGCAACATGCCGTTGTTGCCCACGAACCCGGGCACGCAGAGGAAACAATATCTATTCATCTGTACACTAACAAAAAGGCTACAAATATAGGCGTTTCGCCGCGAAGCGTGTCAATGAGGTGGTGGTGACAGCAACGGCGATCGGTTCGCGTTCGTGTCGCGGTGCCAAGAGATTGTGCTAGACGATGGCCCCGGTGTGTTTGCGAAGCTGGCCAAACGAGCGAAGGAACTCGCAATGGCCGCGGGCATCGACGGCTTGCCCGAAACGGCGTACGAGACGGCGCTCGCTTCCTGCAACGGCAACATGCGGATGCTGCTTCAGCGTGTAGAGTCGGGGCAACTGCTCGATGAGGCGAGGGAAGAGTTGGAACGGCAGCTATTGGCTTTGCCGCTGGACAACCGCGGCGCTGCCAAACGGGCGGCGCTGCAGGAACAACTTGCGAAACTGGAGGCGTGAGTGGAGCCAGAGTACAAGCGCCCGGACAAGTTTGACCGCATGATGGGCGGGTTGGCCAACTTGCCGGATGTGACACACACGAAACCATCGACGGTGGTTTGCGTTTCGCCCATCATCGGTGCCACGCAGACCTTCATTCTGCAAACCTTCCGTCAGCGAGAAGTCGGGGACACGGTTTTCCTTCAGTACGTCGATGACGGCGGAAGCATTCGCATCGCCATTCCGCCGAGCGCCGCGGACGCCATCGCACGCCAGCGGGATTCCTTGACGGCGAAAGTCCGGCGCAACGTTGGCAAGGCTCAGGCCGCAGCACGCAAGGCCCGCGGCGAAAAGCCCGGATTCATGAAGAAAAGGCCGAACACTTGAAACGCATTGGGGAACGAGCGATGGGACTGTTTGACCAACACGAAGCGGTGCAGTGCGGCGAGTTCGCCTTCAGCATGCCCCGCGCTGTCTCGCCGACCGAAGGGCGCTGGATCATCGGGACTTCGAGAGGGCGCTGAACGCCGCCGAGATCGAGGCGGGCCGCAAAGCCGAGCGTAGGGCCAGGCGGCTCGGGCTTCCACTGGCGGGGCTTCTCGACACTGAGCAAGCGCGAGATGGCCGAAGTGAGTGGCGCTTCAAGCAAGCCGGCGGCGCTTGTCGCCGATGGCGTGGAAATGGAGAAGCATTGGAAAGTTGTGTTCGTACGCGGCGAAGAGCCGTACTACGGCGACGACGAACTGGGCGACGACGCGTACTCGCTGGCACTGGCGATGGGCTTCGAGAAGTGACATGACAACCGTGCAACTGCAACGCCGTGGCGTGAGCAAAGACTGCTTCTACGGCTGGTTCAACCCGTGCCCGCACGGCGAACGGAACCATATCGAGTTCCTCCGACACTACCGGGGCTTCTGGCTTGTCAACTGGTCGCTGCCCAATTGCCATATCTGCCACATGGCAGTCGCGTGCAAACTGCCCGACGCTGGGAATGCCCAATTGACGACTTCAAGGCCGCACAGGACACCGTGATGCGGGAGACGCAACTGCAGTTTGCGCCCGAGATCGAGGCGTACATGGCCTACAGAGATTGCGAGTTGCGCGTCTACCCGTACCTCGCCAGCGACGTTTACCTGTGCGCCGCGTCGTACGAGCCGGAGACGGATACGATTCGGTACGACCCGTCGAACATGTGCCTGATTGCACTCGGCCCAACGCCGGATTTCGACGTGGCCAAGGGAGCCGCCAAGTATCGGCAGGTGTGCGAGAAAGCGCATGAAGAGTTCCTGAAGGACATCAACCGGCACAGAGACAGATGACTGGCGATCAGCGATGTCCACCTCCGTGACCGCCGCCGGCGTGGCCACCACCACCGCCACCATGAAAATCTCCTGAAGACGCGCCGACGTGAAAGCCACCGCCATGGAAGCTTCCGGACGACGGGCTGCCATGATAACCGCCGAAACTGGGCGCGGAGTATGATGGACGACTGACGCTCGGTGCGGAGTAGGAGCGAGCGGACGGCACGGCGGAAAGACCTGGCAACGGAGTAGCGGAACGGCCCATCTGGGGTGACGAGAATGATCGGCCCATGGTCGCACTAGAATTTGACCGCCCAATCGATGATCCAGGCATCGCTTGACGGCCCGCTTGACCTCCGAACGTCGACGTTCCGTGCTGTGACGAGGCCAAACCTCTTGACGCTCCGATTGGCGTCATGCTGTTTGCAGTCGCCCTGCCGATCGGCGTGGATGCACGCGGCGCAGACTGGCTGAGTTGTTGAGACTTGCTCACGATTTGTTGCGCGGCGCGTTGCTGGGTCATTCGTTGCTGTTGGGAAACTGCTTCCAATCGCTGGCCGGATTGACGAACTTGGGCCAACGAGTTCACCATTCGCGGCGACGTTCCGGCGCCAGCCCTGCCGTTCAGGCTCGACTGTGCCGACAGTGTCCGCGGCGGCAATCCCATCGTGCCGTTGACGCGCCCGATGTAGTTGGACTGCATGCCGGCGGCCCAGTTGGGGTTACCGCGGTTCGTCCAGCGCTGGTGCGCCCAGTACGGGTCGTAATTGTAACGTGAATGCCAGAACCACGGGTAAATGCCGCGGCCCAAGTACGAGCGGGAATAGTAATCGCCGAAATAGTAGTGGGAGTAGCCGTAGCCGACAAAGAGGTTGGCGAACAGCCCGCCGAATCCAATCGCGTAACTTGGCCGATAGAACCAACCGGGGTTATTCCAATAGGGGCTGTTGAAATACGCCGGCGCGAAAAGCAGTCCGCGGTTGGCGAACGGGAAATCCCAGTAGCCGCTGCAGAACGTGTATCCATACGGGCTCCAATTGTACTGCGCCGGCACCCAGACGCGATCGTCGTAACGGTCGGTCCAATAACCGTCCCGATTGGAGTAGCCAATGTCACCGTAGAACCACGACGCAGGCACATAACTGCTGTGGTCGTCCGGCGGCGCCGTGGTCGGTCCTTGATCGCGGTTCTCGGGAGGCTCCGGAACATATTGGTTGTCGGGTTCAGCCGCGTCGGCAAAGTGTCCGCTTACCCACCGGTAACCGTCTGCTGTCTGGGCCCAATATCCCATGACCCAGCGCCGGTTCGCGGGCATGTCGCGCCACAACCCCGTCACCCAGATGAAGTCCTTGCGGTCGGTGTCCCATTGCCAATAACCTGGGATCCACTGGACGTTCTTGCCGGCCGGCTTTTCGGCGGCCGGCTCTTCGGGTATCGGATTGGGCGGCTTTTTGTCGACCGGTTCGTTTGGCGCTGTATTGGCCTGCCACGGCCGCGCAAACGCTTCGTGGACCGGACCGCGGGCATCGACTTCGATGCCTGGTTGATCGGGTTCGGCGCCGTTGATGGTAGCGTGACCGAAAGATATCGCGAAAGGCAGGAGAAAACAGGCGTAGAAAAGACGGGAACGAATCATGTTGCACCTCCATTTGAAAGTGACCCTTCCCTATGTTCGTTGGTTGTCGGTGGGCGATTCGGGGAAAGGACCTTACACGGCATTGCGACAATCAAGCGCCGATGTGAATCAAACTTGCGCACTGGGAATGTTCGGTGCGATTCGCTGCGACACAATCTGCGGGCGGACGATTTTTGCCCGTAACGCGCAAGAATCCACCGTTTCATCACAACGTCTCGGCATCCAAGCGGGCGTCATCCGTTTGTGTTTGGAGCACGAGATGCGCATTCTTCCTTCGCAACATATTGGGGCTAAAGAAATTATGACAATCGAATGAACCGGGGCCATTGCGGCATCGAGATTGCTTTGAGGACGAAAACAAGCTCAAGTAGTCGAGACGCGCGCAGCGGTTCAGTTCATCAAGAGTCGATTCCGCATGTTCGACCTACATATCTCGCGCGAGTGGCCGGTAGTTGTGTGAAATGCTTACGGAATAGATTCCTTGTCGTTCGGGAGCGGAGATTTCCGATGGCTTTGAAAGTGCGCGGCAAGTATCGCTATGGCGACTGCCAAGCCGACATTCGCTCTGAACTACTTCGTTACAGCAAAGTTAGTGAGAACGTAACTCATCACTTCGCCGACGCAGTTTGCAAATGCGGCGGAAGACTCTTTCGCCTTGCACTCGACGACTCCGAAGGGGCAGCGGTTCGCACTTGTGTTGCCTGCAATATTGGACACGCGATCGGCGATAGTGACGCGTTTTTGGAGGGCACCGAACTTGGGGAGTGCGCTTGTCCGTGTGGTCTTGAGGAATTCGAGATTACGATCGGTGTGTCGCTTAACGATGGAAGCGAAAACGTAAAGTG
>JBGQCZ010000542.1:0-4437 GCA_041495645.1 Gemmataceae bacterium
ACGACGACACGCAGCACGGCGACGGAAAGCCTTCGAAAATGATTGAGCATTGGGACATTTCGGCCGAGTTGCTTGCGAAAATGGTGCAGACCGATCGCATCGGTCAAGGCTATACGTTGAAGCTGCCGTGGTCGTCCTATGATCCAAGCATCAACCAGGTGCACCTGAACGTGCGCTTTACGCCCAAGTCCGGCCAGCCGCTGGAATATGCGGACAAGATCATGACACTCGAACGAAACGCATCGCCGATCCAAGTGGCTTCATTCAAAACTCCGGCTTTGACGGCCGGTGCGAAATGATTCAAGAGAATCAACCACGGATCACACGGATAAGACAATCAATTGATTCTTTTCCGTGTGCATCCGTCCTACAAACGTTTGAATTCTTCGCGCGGTGCGAAGAAATTGTTAACCACAAAGGCACAAAGCCACAAAGAATGCGGGGATTAATTCAACAATCTTAAGTCTTCTTTGTGGCTTTGTGCCTTTGTGGTTGGTCTTGTTTGTTGCCGCTTGCCGCGCCGGGCGATCCGTTGTTAATTTTTTTGAACGCGACGCTCGCCTTACTGCACTCCCGTTGCGACCGGCTGAGCTTTTCGCTTGGCCAATTTATGCCGCAGCCACGCCACGATGCCGGGCGAGATCGATAGCAGCACCACGATCACGATCACTTTTTCGATATGCTTCTGCACCTGGAAATCGCCGCCAAACACCGGCTGCAACAGCGGATCGAGAACCGTCGGCAGGATGAACCCGAGCAAAATCATGCTGCACACCCAGCCAACTCCGCCGAACACGTTGAACGTCAGAAACCGGCGGTACTCCATTTGCCCGACGCCGGCCACCACGGGAGCAAACGTTCGCAAGATCGGCATGAAGCGGGCCAACACGATAGTCTTGCCGCCGTGCCGCTCGTAAAAGCCCTTCGCAGCAAGCAGGTAATCTTTGCGAAAAAAGAACGATTGCTCGCGGCTGAAGAGCTTCGGACCGGTCTTGCGGCCAATGGCATAACCGACGGAATCTCCAACGACCGCCGACACGCACAATGTCACCATCAGCAACGGCAGCAGCCAGGGAGACAAGCCTTGCACGGCAATGAGATTGTGAAACACGATGCCCGCGGTAACCAACAGCGAATCGCCCGGCAGGAAGAACCCGACCAATAGCCCCGTCTCGGTGAAAACGATCAGATTGAGCATCAGAAACGTGGCGACGAGAAAGTCCGGGCGGCTCAGAATGCGCATCAGCTCCTGGCTGTTGAACAGCACCAGGGCCAATTCGCGCATTTGCTCGAACAACTCAGCCATGCCGGAAACTCCGTCGGATATTCTAACAGACTATTGAATTCATGACCGTGGGCCATCGCTCGGTCAACGTCCGATGGCCGTAGCCGCAGGCTTTAGCCTGCGTTTTGCTCCGTGCGCAGGCTAAAGCCTGCGGCTACCGAGAGTTTCCTCCTGCCGGTCGTCTCAAGGTTCGCTCTTCTGTTTCTTCAAGACCAGAATCATCGTGCCTTTTTCGGAGGCGAATTTCTTGGGCCGATCGCCTTTGGGGCAGGCGCAAATGCGCAGGCGTTCGCCGTCGAACTCGAAGATGCCTTGGGCGGTCTTGCCCTTGTCGTCCCCGAAGTTCGGCGTCATGTCGATTGTCTTCGGGGTCTTCTCCGGATCAACCTTGATGGTCATCGTCTCGTCCTTGCCGTCGAGCTTCACGATCATTTGCGTTCCCTTGAAGGTGATTTGGAACTTCTTGGTTTCTTCCTCCGGCTCCTTCATGCCGTTTTCTTCCATCAACTCGACCGCCCACGCGCCCTGGAACTTCTCAAGTTCCTTCTCCGGGGAGTCGGTGCGCGCGACCGATGCGAACGCAACTACCGACAGCGAAACTAGTGCCCAGCGCAACATGATCATTCCTCCTGAACCTGGAAAGAATGGGCAAAGTATACCCGAAGGCCTACGGGGAGCGAAATATCACCTTTATGCAGAATTTGACCACGGATGTCCCAGCGCGGCAAGCCTCAACAAACAAGACCAACCACAAAAGGCACAAAGCCACAAAGCCACAAAGAAGACTTAAGGTTGTTGAATTAGTCCTCGCATTCTTTGTGGCTTTGTGCCTTTGAGGTTAACAATTTCTTCGCAAACCCCACCCCTCGGCCTTGATATTATACTTTTGTCCACTATAGTCTCAAGAGTGGATGTGTTTAGAGCTGGCGGCCACGTGTCGGCCGGCACAGTGACGGTGCGCAATCAGGTCGAAACGTCTCAAAAATGTCCCAAAATGTCCCAAAATGTCCAGGAGAGTAAATTTTTCCACCTCCATTGGGGAGCCGACCCATTATTTTTCCGGCTTCCAAGTAGTTTCCAGCTCAAACGGGAACATGGGCCGGCGGCGGTGTTGGAATTCCAGGCGCGACAAATCCGCCGTGGTAACGCCCGGCGTATTGACGCGCAACAGGTGTTTGCAGACCGGCGCATAGGCGGCAACCGGAGCGTGCACGCCTTTCGCAACCAGAACGCGGAATGCCGCTGGATCCACGCCAAAAGCGGTGATTTGCCGCAGGCTGAACGGCGGCACCCGCCGGGACGTGAGCATGATGGTCAGCCCGGAGTCGGTTTGGACGACGGCGGTTCGGCCCTGATCGAACGATTGATAACCGCCATGACGAACCACGGGCTCCTCGAACGTGCCGTCATGCAGGCTCGCCACACGAAAGTCGGCTTCCAGTGGTTCACCGTGCAGTGAATCGGTTTTCCCACCGAGCGCGAAATGCAAGTTCGACGCCGAGCCGGCTGTTTCCGCCCGCGCAACGGCTTCCGGATCAAACAGGCAGACGAATGCCGGACCAATACCACGTGCGTTCAATTCGCGAGCGAGAATCGTGCCGTCGCCCGGAGAACCGCCGCCGACGTTGTCGCCCATGTCCAGCAGACAAATCGGCCCATCGTGGGTGGCGGCAAACTCGATTGCATCCGATACGGCGGTCAGTTTCCCGACGAACTGCTCGCGCCGCGACCACAGGAACTCGCCCCATTCGTTCGCCAACGATTGGGCTTCGGCGCGATCGCCGTCGATCACGACAATCACCGCGCTGCCCATTTCCGGGACGTCAGCATAGGGAAAACCGAGCATCAAGCTGTTGGCCAGCACCTTGGGGCGCTTCAGCATGGCGTCGGCGAATTGATGTTGCTCCAAGCACGGCGATTCGGAAGTGCGCTGGCGTTCGATGTTGATGGCCATCGGCGGAAAAGCCGCGGCTTGGGTCGGGCGCGCTTCGCCGCGGAGCGTGCGTGCCATCAGTTGGGCCGCTTGCATGCCGCGTTCGCGCTGGTCGAGGTGCGGATTGGTCCGATAGGCGATCAACGCGTCCGTCGCGCCGATCATTTTCGGAGAGAGATTGCCATGCGGATCGAGCGTGCCGATGATCGGGACATTGGCCGGGAACCGGCATCTGAGTTCTTCGAGCCACCAGCCGTCCACATCAAACTCGACCTCGCTCACCGCAGCGCCGTGCGGCGCGACCAGCACGCCATCGAGCCGATCGGCCAAGTCCAATTGACTGTGCATCATCCCGATCATTTGCCTGAACGTCGCTGCGGAAATCCGGCCCGACGGAATCGCCCGCGCGGCCAGCACCGGAACGGCTTCAATCTCCGCTTCCTTCAACCCCGCAAAGAAGCCGCCGATCTCGTGATGCGACCCTTCGAGCCGCCGGACTTCCTCGCCGCGCAGCAATTGATCCTGTTCGAAATTCGCGATCGTTGTTGGAGCGCGCAGAAATGTGTTGGATTCGTGCATTAGGGAGACGATGCCGACGCGCATGGTCTAGTCTCGCCGGTTATTTCTTTCTCTCCCGCTCCGCGGCCTCGGCTTCCTGCAAGTCGATCAACCCGTCGCCGTCGCGATCGAGCTTCTTAAACTGCTCGTCGGTGCCCAGAAACTCGGCGCGGGACACGTCGCCGTCGGCATTGCGATCCATCTTGCGGAACCAGAGCGGGCCGCGCAGCCGCGTTTCCGGCCGGAAGGCGCTGGCCGCGCCCGGGTCGTTATCCATTTGCGGCGGGCGGCCATGGCTGATAATGACCTGAAATTGTTGCGGAATGTCTTTGCGCTCGATCGCGCCGGATATGGAATCGGCCCACGGCGCCAGGCGGTCCCACGCGGTCATGAGTTCGCGGCGGCTCAGGCGATGATCGTGGTCGGCGTCCAGAAAATCAAACAGCGATCGGCCACGATCGACCAGGGTCAAGACGGTCGAGCGCGTCACCATCTTCTGCTGCAAGTCGAGAAAAGCTTGATACTCGGTGCGCGTGAGCCGGTTATCGCCACTGCGGTCGGCCAGTCGAAACGCGGCGACGAGGGCGAACGGCGGCTGGAAAATGTCGCGGCTCTCTAGTACGTCGCCGTTCTTGGCCAACGTATCGAACAATTGCATGCT
>JBGQCZ010000543.1:0-4436 GCA_041495645.1 Gemmataceae bacterium
CTATGCTTCGACCGTCGAGGAACTGATTGCCCGTTCGCAGCTTTGGCAGTGCTTCCAGATTTACATCAACGATGCGGAAAAGGCCAGAATTCACGTGAATGCGATTCGCGATTTGCTCAAGAGCTTGCCCAATGACGCCTTCGACGGCTCCTCGCCAATCCATCGCCGCGAATTCTGGGACGATTGGTTGAAAAAGGTGGAGCCGCCGGCCCTGCCCATGTCGCCACCGCCGGGACCGAAGACTCCTTGATCACAGGTGCTGGATAATCCGGTCCACGAATTCGGAACTGCTGACGCCCGCTTTTTCGCCGTAGCCGGCGAACTGGCGGGCGATGTCGTAGGTGACGTAAAGCTTGCCGCCCGGCCCTTTCTTCGCGATCTCTTCGCTTTCAGCCAAGGTCGCTTCCAGGCCCTTGCTCACCATCCTCGCGGCCTCGTCCCAACCGAGATGCTCGAGCAGCATCACGCCGGAAAGCAACACGGCGCCCGGATTGGCCTTGTTTTGGCCGGTGTATTTCGGCGCCGTGCCGTGCGTGGCTTCGAACATGGCCGCGCCGTCGCCGATGTTGGCGCCCGCGGCCAAACCGAGTCCCCCGGTTAACGCGGCCGCGGCGTCCGAGATGTAATCGCCATTGAGGTTCGGAGTCGCCACGACCGAGTATTCATCGGGCCGCAATTGAATCTGCTGGAACATGCTGTCGGCGATGCGATCCTTGATCAGCACTCGGCCCTTGCCGTCGCCGAACGGCTTCTTCGCGTCGTACAGTTCATCCTCGGTGACGATCTTGTCGCGAAACTCGGCCTTGGCGACCTCGTAACCCCAATCCTTGAACGCGCCTTCCGTGAACTTCATGATGTTGCCTTTATGCATCAGCGTGACGCTCGGGAGTTTCTTGTCGATGGCGTATTTCACGGCCATGCGCACCAGGCGCTTCGAGCCTTCGGGGGTCATCGGCTTAATGCCGATGCCCGCGCTGCGCGACAGCTTGTAGCCGAATTCGTTATTGATGAAGTCGATGAGCTTCTGAGCTTTGGCCGAGTTGCTCTGAAACTCGACGCCGCAATATACGTCCTCCGTGTTCTCGCGGAAGATCACCATATTGACCTTGTCGGCCCGCTTATTGGGCGCTTCGACGCCCTTGTAATACTTCACCGGCCGCACACATGCGTACAAGTCGAAGCGAATCCGCAAGAACACGTTGATGCTGCGGAAGCCCTTGCCGATCGGCGTGGTGAGCGGGCCCTTCAGGCCGAGCTTGTAATACTCGAAAGCTTTGAGCGAATCGTCCGGCAAATAGAGCTTGCGCTGATCTTCCTCGCCGAGCGTCGCAATCTGTTCGTCTTTCACTTCGGGCCGATACATCTTGCGGGCCACATCGCCCGCGTGAATGTCGAACCAAACCAACTTGCGTTTGCCGCCGTACGCCTTCTTCACGGCAGCATCCAGAACCTTCACCGCGCACGTCGTGATGCCTGGCACGTCGCCTACGTCCATGCCGATGCCGTCGCCGCGAAGCAAGCACACGATGGGATCGTCGGGAAACTTCCATTTGCCGCCATCGACCGATGCGCGGGTGCCTTCTTTGGGAGCCGTGAGTTTGTCGTAAGTGGGAGCCGTCATCGAATGATCCTTGATTCGGTTTGACTGAAGACTGTTTTCTTATGAACGAATGCCGCTTGCGGCTTTGCGCTCGCTTCGTCTATCTCGACGGAATGAACTGCCGAATCCAGCTTCCGAAGCCGCCGGGATTCCGAGTCTGAATCAGCACCCGGCCCGGCCCCTTGAACCGGCAGACCAGGCCCTCGCCCGACGTGAATGACGATATCCATCCCGACGATGCTTTTTCGATCTTGTATTCCATGGATTCCGGCCAGGCGACGAGATGGGCGTTATCAATGATCATTTCCTGCCCGTCGGCCAGATCGAGCGGATGAATCGAACCGTACGAACTGACAAATAGCGTGCCCTTGCCGCTGACTTTGACCACGAAAAAGCCTTCGCCGGAAAACAATCCTTTGGTGAGGTTTTGTACCTTGGTGGAAATGTCGAGTTCGGGTGAGCCAGCGAAGAAACCGTCCTTTTGCAGCAGGTAGCTGATATCGCCGTTCATTTCCAACGGGCAGATTTCGCCCGGAATCTCGTGGGCGAGGAGCACTTCGCCGGGGCCGCGCTTGGCCGCCAAAGTCTGGAAGAAGAACGACTCGCCCGCAAGCATCCGGCCCAGGCTCTTGAAAAGCCCGCCTTCCATCTTGCCTTCCACGTCGATGGTCGGGCTCATCGCCACCATCGCGCCGGACTCGGCCTTGATCGTCTCGCCTTCGCCGAGAGACACTTTCAGCAGCGCAAACGCGCCGGGATAAAGCAGTTCGTATTTCATCGTTGCGCCTCCATATCGTTAGCGTTAGAGCTTTTTCTTGAGCACCTGCGACTTGCGGCCGCTGCGGTCGTATTGCTCGCGGCGCGACGGCGGCAAATCGTCGGGCGTGGCCAGTGAATAGCCGCACTTTTGCACGAAGTAATTCACCGCCTGGGTCGAGAGGCAAAACATCGTATTCAGGCCGGCCGCGCGGGCCTGTTCATCGGCAAAGCGAGCCAGCTTGAGGCCGATGCCTTGGTTCTCATAGCGCGTATCGACGAACACGCAGGCCACCTCGCCTTTAAGTTCTTCCGGATAGCGATGGAACGCACAGCATGCCACCGGAGTGCGATCCACTTCGAAAATATAGAAATCGTCGATCTGGCGTTCGATTTCGGTCTTCGTCCGGCGCAGCAATTCATCGCTCTCGATGCCGGCTTGGATCAACGCGTGAATGGCCCGCACGTCCTTTTTCATCGCCTTGCGGATTGATTGATATTCGTTGGCATAGATCAACGTGCCGATGCCTTCGTTCGAAAAGACTTCGGCCAGAAGTCCCTCTTCCTCGCGGCCGTCAATCACGTGAACGCGCGGCAAGCCGACCCTCGCCGCGCGCGCCGCCTGTTCCAATTTCGACACGTCGTCGGGATGGATCCGCTCGCGTTGGCTCTTCAATAACTCGTGCGCCTCGTCCACGCTCAGTTGCCGCGGCACGCCTTCGCCGACGCGAATTCCCGGCGCCATCGCGAGATATACGAGCTTAGCCGCACGCAGTCCTCGAGCGACTTCCACCGCCACATTGTCGGAATTGAGCCGGTAGGTAAAGCCTTCGCCGTCGCAGCCCAAAGGCGGAATCACCGGCACGATATCCACCTTCAGCAGCGCTTCGAGCATGCCCACGTCGACGGCATCGACGCGGCCGGTCCATAACTGATTCACGCCTTTGAGAATGCCGGCCGGATGAGCAGTCAGCGCATTGCAATACGCGCCGCGCAAGTCGTGAACTGAAAGCCCTTCGAGGATTTCATGGCTGATGCGGTTGGAAGCGGTGATGGCGAGATCGAGCGTGACTTCGTCGGTGATGCCGGTTCCGTCCCAGTTCGACATGGTCTTGCCGGTCTGGGCGGCCAGTTCTTTGATCTGCAAGCTCGCCCCGTGAACGAGCACGACGCCGATGCGCAGGCTGCGGAGCAGATGAATATCGAGGAGCAGGTTGGCGAAGTTTTCGTCCGCCACGACGGCGCCGTCGAGGGCGATGACGAAGATCTTGTCGCGAAACTGCGGCACGTAACGCAGAATCTCGCGCAGGTCAGTCAGATGTTTCATGTTGCCAATGGTCAGTGGTCAGTGGTCAGAAGTCCGGAATTTGTAGGGTGGGTCGAGACCGGGCTCTCAGGCCCGGTCGAGGCCCACCGTTCTGGCTACAAATTCCGCCAAGACAACTTCGCCGAATCCTCCGAAGTCTAAACGGACTCTAATCAGCAGTATACACTTACCAAACGCCTTCGGTGAAGAACTAGGTCAACAGACAACGGACAAACAGATATGGCAGAGAATGTCGTGATTATCGGCTCGGGACCGGCGGGCTGGGCGGCGGCGATTTACACCGCTCGGGCTAACCTGAAGCCGTTGGTTTTCGAAGGCGACCCCACAAACGACAAGAATCGGATCGAAGGCACGGCGCCGTTGGGTCAACTGAACTTAACCACGGAAGTGGAGAATTACCCGGGGTTTCCGGACGGGAATCTGCTGGCCTATCTCGACAGTTCAATCGGCCCCGACAGGCGCCCGTATATGCCGCCGCATTCGGGTCATGGAGTGAGCGGCCCGGAACTCATGGAGTTGATGCGCCAGCAAGCCGTGAATTTCGGCACGCGGATCATTTCGAAGGATGTGATCAAGATTGAACTTGGCGTCCGCCCGTTCAAACTCACCGCCGCGAACCGCGTGTGGGAGGAGCTGGTTGCTGGCACGTTGGAACAAATTGAGGCAAAGGCCGTGATCATCGCGACAGGCGCTCGGGCGAATTATCTCGGCCTGCCGTCGGAGGACAAGTTCAAGAACCGCGGAGTTTCCGCC
>JBGQCZ010000544.1:0-4425 GCA_041495645.1 Gemmataceae bacterium
CAGGATCATCGCCGATATCTCCTGCGGCGTGTATTCGTGGTCGCCGAGATTGACCGTCACGTTGTCGCCCATCTTCCGCTTGATCGATTTGACGGTGCGCTCGGGGGCCAGCACCCATTGATTGCGGGCGGCGCGGCCGACGAGCAGCTTGCCGTCTTCGGCGAGGCCGACGAACGACGGCAGAATTGGGTCGTCATTCTCGGTAAAGACGTGCGGCTGACCGTCGCGCACTATGGCGACTTCGCTATTGGTCGTGCCGAGGTCAATGCCGACGATTGGTTCAGACATGGAATATCTCCTCGCAAAGCCGCAAGCGGCTTACTTGGCCACACGGACCTGCGCGTAACGGAAAACCGCGCCGTTCCACAAATAGCCGCGGCGCAGTTCATCCACGACTTCGCCCGGCGGGCGGCCGGAATCGACGGCCACTTCGACCGCTTCCATCGTCTCCGGGTCGAAGTCGTGGCCGACCGCGGGGATCGGCTCCAACCCGTGGTGCCGCATGGTTCGCTCGATGCGCTGCAATCCCAGGCCCAGCCCGGCGGCCGCCGATACGACCAAGTCGCGAATCCGTTCGGTTTGCGGCGGCGCCAATCGTTCGGCCAAGTCGGCTTCAAACTGCCGAAACTGCGCATGAACCCGGCCAATTCCCAGCAGCCGGCCAATAAACGAAGGTTGCACCATTTCCGACGAGCTCTTTTGTGCCAAATCTCTCTGGTCGAGTGCTTCCTGGACGCCCTGCGCGACTCGCTGCAATTCTCGGGCGGCGAGAATCTGCACGTCGGCCGCTTCGATCAGCGACTTCAGCAGCGCGTCCACCGATGGATCGGCCGGCAGCGCTGGCGGCGAATTCTCGGCGGCTTCAAACTGTTGAAGCACCTGGACGGTCTGTTCCTGCTGGGCGCGCACGGCGCGAGTCTGCAAATTAACTTCGTGCCGCAGAGCGGTGAACTGCGCGACCAGCGTGTACAGATCAACCGGCTCTTGGGGCGGTTCGGCGGCGATTTGGCCGCTCTCGCTCGCTTCCTGAATCCACAGGCGAAAGTCGGCCAGCAGCGCGTCGATTTCCGCCGCGGTCAATGCCGGGCCTGCACCGCCTGGACCAGCGACTCCAGCGACATCCGGCGTCTCGGGCTCCGACATGAAAACTCCTCGATGATCAGGTCGATGGAATCGGGCCGGTGGGCATCGAAGAACCGGCGTCGCAGGCGCGTGTTCAAATCTTTGAGCGCTTCGTAGGCGGCGCGAACCTGGGCAAATTTCTCCGGGTGCTGCTCCGGCGTAAAGGTTCGCACCAGTTCCAGGTATTTGCGGCGAATCGCGTCGTCGGCCGCGTCCGGAGTCAGGCCCAGCACCGCGTAAGGATCGGTTACCACGGTTCGTCATCCTCCTCGAAGTAGTCGTCGAATGGTCCGTCACCGAACCGATCCATGAGCCGTTCAAGCACGCTGGCAAACGGACTTAAACCCTGGAGTTGTTCAGCGATGGATTCGAGGCGTTTGGACAACATGTCGCGAATATCACCCGGCGGCATGCGGTCCACAAGCTTCCGAGCCCGTTCGACGAGGGGCTTCACGCGCCACTGGGCCCTAACGTCTTTCTTGGCCAGGCGCGCCTCGATTTCAAAATACGGGGGGTACGGGCTGTCCGGATAATCAAGCTCCCAACTGCTCGCGAGTTCGCGCAACAACTTGGCCGATTTGAGTTCAAGCAAAGACGTACCCAACTGAATCACCTGCGGCTCGGTGAGCCGGAGGTGTTTCAGCTTGGCGACCAACGCCAGCACTTTCTTCAAATGCGTCTTGGACCCGTGATATTCGAAGCCGTCGCGCTGGAACTCGGCGAACAGAGTCGCAAGAGCAATCGCGCCCGCGGGAGTGGGCTCACTGGCCAATTGTTGCTTAAACGCCGTTTCGAACCGCGACTTGACCGGCTTGGGCAACTTCCATTCCGTGGCCAAGGCGAGCAAATAGGCGTCGCGCGCATCACGATACGATTCGATTCCCGCCGCCTGGTTCAAGAGTTCCTCGGCCTTAGCCGCATCACCGGCCTTGAATTCACACGCGGCCCAGGCGCCCAAGGTCATGAATTGGCCGACGCCATTGGTGAAATGCAGCGCGGACTGAAACGCGGTCCGCGCCCGGTCCAGCTTCCCGTCCATGGCCAACCGGCCGCCGAGCATTCGCCGCGTTTGACCCAGGCGACTGCGCAATTCGCGGATGAGCGGGTTGGCATGGTGCGCCTGTTCGAGCAGCTTGGCCGCTTCATCCAATTTGTTTTGTTTGCGATAAAGGTCGGCCAGCGCCTCGAGCGTGGGCAAATGGTCGGGAAAGCGCTCGAGCAGTTTTCGACCGGTCTCGATGGCGGGAGCGGACTTGAAATGGTCGAGGAATTCCTGAAGCAAGGCGAAATGCGGTTCGAGCCAATCCGGCGCTAATTCAACGGACTTTCGCAAGCACGCCTCAGCGCCCGGCTTGAGCAGTTTGGGCTTTTCCAGCAAATCGATTGGCATGAACGGCAGGTTTTTCGTTGCGTGGACCACGTCCTCTTGTTTGCGGGCATTCGCGCCCATGCGCATCCACAGCATGGCGCCCACGCGGTCGCGTTCCGGTTGGGTCAACTGCGGATGGCCGGCGATCTGTTTCTCGTATTCTTGCCAGATTTCGTTTGCCTCGCGATAGCCGGACTCCCGCTCCATCGCCATGGCGGTCATACGGTGAAAATCCGGGTCATCCGGTGGCTTGCCGAAGAGATGCTTGAAGCGAAGCACGTCGTCCGGATAACCGTGATCGACAATCTCCCAATAGAAACAGTCGGCGAGGCGGTTGAGCAAATCGGGACGCTGTTGCTTGAACGTCAGCAGGAGCGGCTGGACCTCGCGCAGGGCCGGAGTCAACCCCTGGCCGCTGTGCATCAGGCGGCGGACGTTGCGTAAACCGGCGAGGATCGGATTGCCGAGCAACTGTTCCGAGAGCCGACCAATAACCTGCTGCGCTTCGGGCGTTTGAGCGGAACGAAAGCCGGAATCGATCGGCGCTCGCCAAGGCGCTGCCAGCCGCGCCGGAAAGCGCAACGGATCAAGTCGCGACCAGTTCTCGACGGCGCGAGCGTCGTCATTCTGATAAAAGGCCAGCAGTCCGCGCAAGAGCAGCTTCCACTCGAGGAACGGCGACGTGAGACCGATGCCTTGGATCGCCTCGCGAGCCGGATCGTCGCGGCTGGCCTCCAGATGAGCAAAGGCTTGCCGCAGTCGGTCGAAATCGGCGTGCATCGATTCGGGAAGAGCGGCGCGACCGTTCGCTCCACGTTGAAGTGCGAAGTCGGCAGCCAGTTGCGGAATACGATTCGGCGGCTTCGGGTCCGGCAAACGACCGAAGACGAGCATCGCCTTGTTGAACTCGCCGGCCAGCGCCAATTCTTCCGCGATCTTGATGATTCGGGCCGGATCGCCGTTCATTTGCCCAAACGCCGTTTCGAGCATCGCGGCCGCGTCTCGCGTTGAACCCTGTTCCCGAAGTTGCCGGGCTCGACCAACATAACAACGATTCAGCAACTCCGCATGCTGCGGGGTCGGCGCCAACTTGTTCAGTTGTTTGGCCAGGTCCAACGCGGTCTGAAAACGACCTTCCGATGCGGCACGCTCCGCACGGGTTCGCAACTCGGCGGGTGATTGGGACGCCTGCTTCATTTGCTTGAGTTTTGCCACGCGAGCGACTCCGTCGGAGTGGCGGATTCTTCCTCTTCACGAAAGTATATAGGCGAAGGGCATGTAACAGAAACTGTCGCGCAGGTTTTTTCAAATTCCAGCGTGTCAGGTCCGGCCCGGCAGGCGGGACCTACTTGGTTTCGGGAGCTGGGCCGATCATCTGGCGAGCGAGTCGCCGGCCAGATTCCGTTAGCTTCAACGCCGCGTGGCTCGTTTGCACCAACTCCTCGTGGCTGGCCCAGCCGACCACACGCGCCGTAAGCGCCGGCGTCCAACGCAAATGCAAATGCAGTCGAGTCAGGCCACTTTCCTCGGCTTCCGCGGGGGTGCCTTCGTGGTTAAGCAGGTGCACGGCCAACAGGGTCTGAAGAAACTCACGCCATTGCCGGCGCCGCCGCGACCACTGGGCCAACAGTCCCCGGCGCGGCGCGAACAGCCACGCGAGGCCAAACTCCATGCCCAACACCGACGCAATGGCGCCGGCGAAATTCGCATCCGCCGAGCGCGCCAGCCAAAAGCCGCCGATCGCGCCGATCGCGCCCAATACGACGCTGAGAACGAGCATGCGCGAGAGCCGCTCGGTGAGCAGATAGGCGGTCGCCGGTGGAACCACCATGAGCGGCACGACCAGGGCCGACCCCACGGCGTCGAACGCCGTCACCGCCGTCAGCGAAACCAAAGTCATGAGAGCGTAGTTCAGCAGCACCGGCGCGAACCCG